>JAHOYW010000123.1 GCA_019038735.1 Victivallales bacterium
TTATTTAAAATGGACTTTTGGCGATTGCAACATATGCATCAGTCTTTTTTTGCGGCGATAATTTCTTCCTGTATTTCTTTGTCTATAGCATTGCCTAGAGCGTTGAGTTTTGGCATGATAGTGCTATACATTTTCTGGAATACTTCCATTACTTTTTGTTGCATTTGAGGCTCTTTCAGTGTGAACTTTTTACCAATAGGACTTTGGAAAAACTTAATCAGTCCTTTTAATTCTTCAATGGTATAAGTTTCACTATATATTTTTTTAAGTTCAGGTTCAATCTTTTCCCATGAAAATGTTTTTTTTAGCAAATCCACCATTTCTTGTTGATATTTGATGATTAATGTCTGATTCTTGGTATGTGTTGTAAGATGCTTTTTCATCGCAGCTTCCAGTCGTTTTTTCCAAGCAAATGTTTGATCCAATATTTTACCGATTTTCCTGACTTCAAGAAGTTTGGCGGCAAGTCTACTACGCTCAACCATGCTTTCATCAGCGGCGTTAATTGTAAAAATACCTGTCATTAAAACTGCAAGACTAAGAACGATTAATTTCCTCATCATTTTCTCCTTTTTTGTTTTGTTAAAAATTAAAAACTTATAAAACATAACATTCATTTTTTTACAAACAAGCCGCTAGTCCATTCTTTTTCTGCAAAACTGTCGATTTGTTCTATTCCTGCTTTGCTGAAATGCTGAACAGTATTTTCAAAATCACTGGTCAAGATACCAGCTAGAATCAGTTTCCCACCGGGCTTGACGAATGATACTATTCTGTCCCGGTTTTCACGTAGAATATGCGCCAATATGTTAGCGGCAACTAAATCATAATTTTGTCGCGGAGCGGTAAATTTGGCGACATCAGCGACTTGCAGAGAAATGTTTCCAGCTTCAATTCTGTTTATTTCGATATTCTCCCCGGCTATCATTATTGAATCAGCATCAATATCAAAAGCATCGATTTGCTTACAACCAAGCTTGGCGGCGGCGATTGATAAAATTCCCGACCCACAGCCCGCGTCGAGAAAAGTTTTTATGTTTTTGTCTTCAATTAATTTGTCAATCATTTTCAAACAATAAGCCGTTGTCGCGTGCTGACCTGTTCCAAAACTCATGCCGGGATCTATCTCGACAATTTTCTGATTAGCTTTCGGTGAATACTCCAGCCAGCTTGGTTTGATGACCAAACGTTCTGAAATATGCAGGATATGAAAATATTTTTTCCAGACTTCCGACCAATCCTCGCGCTTAATCGAAAATAATTCAATATTTTCGATTTCAATACCAAATTCTTTCCATTCCGGCAAAAAAGTTTCAACTTTAGCTTTCGCCGCCGCCGCGTCAGCTTTCTCGGCAAAATAAAGCGTATGGAAAGCGTGATGATTTTCCCAATCTTCCCAGGAACTAAAATCATATTCTAATGCGCTTAAAAATTCCGTCAGCAAATCTGGATTGTCAGATTCATCTTTCAATTTACAGCAAAAAAGTGTGTCATTATCCATAAAAATGCCTATTTGTCATTATATCTTGTAAAAATTACTATCCAGCTATTTAAAAATCATTAATTTAAACTATTATACAATGATGGAAATACAATTAAAATAATATGGAAATATCAAACATGTCTGAAAAAACCGAAACAATCATAGTCTTAGATTTTGGATCACAGTACAGTCAGCTGATTGCCAGACGTATTCGTGAATGCAATGTTTACAGTAAAATTCTTCCTTTTCACTCTTCCGCGGAAGTGATCAAAGCGGAACAGGCGCAAGGGATTATTCTCAGCGGTGGACCTAACAGCGTTTATCAGGACAATGCGCCGAAATGCGATCCTGAAATATTTAATTTAGGTATTCCGGTTCTGGGCATTTGCTATGGTTTACAGATTTTGATTCACACTTTAGGCGGAAAGGTCATTCCCGGGAAAGCCCGTGAATACGGCAAAGCTATGATGAAAATCAAGGACAGTAGCGATTTATTTGAAGGTCTTGAGGGTGAACTCCAAGTATGGATGTCTCACGGCGACAAAGTCAGCAAAACTCCTCCCGGCGATTTCGAAGTATTGGCAAGCACTTCCAACACTGAATATTGTGCGGTCAAAATCAATAACAGCAATATTTACGGTATCCAGTTTCACCCCGAAGTCGTGCATACTCCACAAGGCAGTCAGATTGTCAAAAATTTCTGTCATAATATTTGCAAGTGTGTCGGCAACTGGAACATTGCTTCATTTATCGAACGAATGGTCGCGGAAATTCGCGAGACCGTCGGCGATAAACGCGTTATCCTCGGCTTGAGTGGCGGTGTTGATTCTTCGGTCGCCTCGGCATTGATTTATAAAGCCATCGGCAAACAATTAACGAATATCTTTGTCAACAACGGACTCCTCCGCAAAAATGAGGCGGATCGCGTAAGAAAACTTTTTGGCGATAATTTCCAGATGGAATTAGTTTACGTTGACGCGACCGAACAGTTTATGACTAAACTTGCCGGTGTTTCCGACCCTGAAACCAAACGCAAAATTATCGGACATGAATTTGTCGAAGTCTTTGATAGAGCCTCAGACAATATTGAAGATGCTGAATTCCTAGCGCAGGGAACGACTTATCCTGACGTTATCGAAAGCGTTCCGATTGACGGCAACCCGGCGGCAATGATTAAAAGTCACCACAATGTCGGCGGCTTACCTGATGATATGGAATTAAAATTGCTCGAACCGCTCGCCCGCCTTTTCAAAGATGAAGTGCGCGAAGTCGGACGCCAGCTCGGGCTGCCCAAAGATGTGGTAATGCGTCAGCCTTTCCCGGGTCCGGGATTAGCTGTCCGCCACATCGGCGCGGTAACTACTGAAAACCTTGATATTTTGCGCGATGCTGACGAAATCATCGTTGACGAAATCAAAAAAGCCGGGCTTTACTATGAAATATGGCAAACATTCGGCGTATTTCTCCCAGTTAAAACTGTTGGCGTCATGGGTGACGAGCGCACTTACGACAATGTTATCGCCCTGCGTGCCGTGGAAAGTTCCGACGGCATGACCGCGGACTGGGTCAAACTGCCTTATGAAGTACTTGAAAGCATTTCAAACCGCATCATAAATGAAGTTCGCGGTGTCAATCGCGTTGTTTATGATATTACATCCAAACCCCCAGGCACTATTGAATGGGAATAAACAAGAGGAACGAGATCATGAAAAGATTTTTTACAGGCGCATCGTTATTGCTTTTAACAGTAATTCTATTTGGTTGTGAAGGTCATGTTAAAACTCTTTATTTGAAGGACAACAAAGAAATTAAAACTCCATGGTTGTCAACAACTATCCTCATCAAGAGCAATAAAAATGTATATACGGAAATTGAAACTATTGCCGAAAAATTATCTCTAAACAAGAATCCCAAACAAAAAAATGTTTATTACCTCGATAACTTTTTCATGTATGTGAACAAGAAAGGCATTCAAAAAGGTGCTCCAAACAGTGGTGTTTTATGGGAAATCGGATTGAAAGACTGGCCGGACACCAGCCGCAGCGAACTTTCTAAAAAAGTCGAAAAAGCAATAAGAGAAAAGCTCGAAAAGAAATGACTTTTATTTGCGAATTATTCATTTAAGCATTATCGTAATGTATAAATTAAATACGGAAATAAATAGAAATGACAAAGCGTGATTCAACTCTCAAATTAATAAAAAAAAACTTAGCTTATCTTTCTGATGAATTTGGAATCGAAAAAATAGGTATTTTCGGGTCGGTCGCAAAAGAAATCGAGAACACAGATAGTGATATAGATATAGTGGTTAAGTTGAAAAAACCAATTGGCTTAAAATTTATTGGACTTGTTGAATATCTGGAAAAACTTTTCAATAAAAAAGTAGATGTTTTGACTCTCGAAGGAATTAAAAACATCAAGTTCAAAGATGTCGCTGATGATATAACGAGGAGCATTATCTATGTCTAAACGAAAAGATATTGATTTTATCCGGGACATTATGGAAAGTGCCGAAAGAATTATCTCCTATATTCACAATACAGAATATGAAGATTTTGCACACGATAATAAAACACAAGATGCCGTAATCAGAAATATTGAGATTATGGGAGAGGCTGTAAAATCATTATCCGAAACGCTAAAGAAAGATAATCCTGATATACCATGGAAAAACATTGCCGGAACTAGAGATAAGCTTATACATGACTATTTTGGTGTAAACATAGATATTGTCTGGAATATCGCGGAAGAAGAAATGCCGATAATTCTTCCAAAAATAAAAGATATTTTTCAAAACATAAAAATGAATAGCAAAGTTTTATGAAATACGATAAAGAAGAAAAAAAGATTTTAGAAGCATTTGAAAGTGGATATATGAAACTTTCCAAGCCATCAAAAAAAGAAATCAAGTCTATTAAAGCTACTGCACAAAGAACCCGACAGGGTTAAATTTTCATAGCCGTAGGTTTTTAACCTACGGAATGCTGTATAAACAAAAACATCAACCCAGAAGTGGGTTAAATAGAATGGAAACTTTTTAATTGAATATCATTTCAGGAATAGCTCGACGTATTGAATTGACTGTACCGGCTGGTTTGGCGGTGCGACCTACTTCGGTGCGGGCTCGTAAAGCTTTGTTTGACAGTCTGGGGGATTTTGCAGGCGCGAATGTTGTTGATCTGTTTGCCGGTTGCGGAGGACTCGGACTCGAAGCCGCCAGCCGTGGCGCGGCAAAAGTTGTTCTCGTGGAAAATTCACGAGCTCATTGCAGTGCGATAGAGGAGAATGTTGAAAAAATACGCAAAGCCGGGGTTAATTCTGAAATAATAGTAATGGCAAGTGATGCCTTAGGCGGTGTTTACCGCGTGAAGATGCCTGAGCCGGACATTATTTTTGCCGACCCTCCGTATCCGATTTCAATAGAATGCTTTGAACAGCTTATGGCTGATGAAAGATTTGTAGAATGGGCAAAAGGCTGTTATCTTATCTGGGAAATCCCCTCGGAATCGGGTGCTGTCGGAAAATTCATGGATCATCCTTTGTTGATTTCGCAAATAAAAAGATTTGGGAGCACACAATTTTTAGTAGCGGTGGTTGATGACGAGAAATAAAGTAAAATAAATGTTGCTAGTATTCGGCTCAAGAGGACTTTCGCCCTCCAAGTCAATTATTGCACAACGATTCCTATTGGAGGGCGAGACTCTGTCGAGCCGCAAACTGAAAATTCAGGAAATTATGCAGAAAATAAAGATAAATAACTGGAAATGGCTGATTGAAGACTCCGCTCTACTACATGGCTGGTTTGAACGTTGGGAAGATTTTGCGCGCAATTCAGTGGTCAAACAAAATGATGTTCGGATAGTTTTCAAGATAGAGGATCTTTTCTATGCAAAACTTGAACAGCCTGTTGGCTTCTGGCGTAAACTACGTAATTTTTTATTTCCTAAAGCCGCTAGAGAATTTGCTACAGGTCGTGCCCTTGAAGCCGCCGGAGTAGCGGTGGTAAAACATTTAGGCTGGGCAAAATGCGGCTCTTCAAATATGCTTTTGACCGAGGCTATGCCGGAGTCCTGCTCTGTTCATGAATACTGGCATAATGAAATTGTTTACGGCAACGCTCCAAAACAAAAATTTCTGGATAATTTCGCTAATTTTTTGCAAAGCTTTTTTGTTTCCGGTTTTTATCACCCTGATTTCCATATCGGTAATATTCTGTATTCACCGACAACAGAAAGCTTTGCTTTAGTGGATGTTTACGGCATTAAGTGCCCAAAACAACTATCCGAACAGCAGATAGCTGAACACAACCGGATAGTTCTGGAATTATATCGTGGTTTGAGCGATTCTGAGGCAGTGATTTTTTTAATGAAAGTCAAGAATGATTTAACTTTAGGAAAAGCCAAAAAGTTTTGGGAAACAGCTTTAATCGAGAAAGCTATTCAAGCTCAAAAAAACTGGACTAAGCGACAAACTCAAATAGAAAATAATTATTCTAAATTTGTCGAAGTATTAAATATCTCCGACAATGAATTTTTAGTACGCAAAACACTTGGAATAGGACCGGTAGTAAGTTTGGATAAAATACCCAACTGCCTAACTGGCAATTATTTTGATATAATGCGTTTAGCACCCAGTCAGGCTGAAACTTTGTGGTTGGACTCTTTCCGCCTTGAGATACTTGGCGTAGATCATTTGCGTCCTATGGTCTTTGAAAAACCGGGCGTGCTATATTTTGAAAAAGCACCTGACGGAACCCCGAAAGCTCCTTTGGATAAGGCAGATGAATTTATCGAGCGTGCATACTGCGCGGACATAAGCGTTAACGCTGATTCTTTATTGCAGTTAGCAAATGGACGAATTGTAATCTCGAAAATAATGTAGCACAAGCGTCCCGCTTGAGCTACATTATTTCACAATTAGATCTATTGTTCCATTACTAAGAGTTGCCTGTAGTTCTTTGCCTGATGCTTGCTTGTAATCAGTGATAGTTTCATTTGTTTCAGGGTTACGAATAATAGCAAAACCGCGTTTTAGAACATTCTGAGGTCCGAGCGCATCCAGTTTTCCAGTCAATCCTTCCAGTTTTGAGTGCATCAAGCGACAGTAATTGGGATAAATAGATTTTAGTTTTTCGCTGACAAGCTGGAGACGCAAATCATTATCACGCAAAGTTCTTTCAAGTGCAATATTAAAATTTTTCACAAGCTCATCAAGATATTGCTGTTTTTGATGAACAATGTGTATCGGCTCACGGAAAACATGACTTTCCGAGGCGAGCTTAAGACGGCTTTTAACTTCCTGCAGCACGAACTGCAAAGACGATTTGAGGTCTTTTTCACTGCGTTGCAAGTGTTTTTCGAATTCTTCACGCCTTCCGACAACGAGTTCCGCCGCCGCGGACGGAGTCGGCACCCGCATATCGGCGACAAAATCACAAATAGTAAAGTCGATTTCATGTCCGACCGCGCTGATTACCGGGATTTCACTAAGGGCAACTGCCCGCGCGAGAATTTCTTCATTGAATGGCCACAAATCTTCCATACTGCCGCCGCCGCGCGTAAGGACTATTACATCAGCCTTTGCGACACGATTGAAAAATTCTATTCCCGCGGCGATATTAGCTGCCGCACCCTGCCCCTGAACAGGGCTTGGGTATATTTGAATATGAATATTCGGGAAACGGCGTTCAATTATCTGTAAAAAGTCACGAATTGCCGCACCACCCGGAGATGTTACCAAAGCAATGCTTTCCGGTAGAAGCGGAATTGTTTTTTTGCGATCCGCCTCAAATAGCCCTTCGCTTTCAAGTTTAGCTTTGAGTTCCTCGAAACGGCGCTGCAAATCCCCAAGTCCAAGCGGTCTGATCTGGCGGACGCTCAACTGATATTCGCCCCGTACCTCGTAAACAGTGAGTTTACCGAATACTTCGACCTGATCGCCGACTTTCAAGTGCATTTGACGTGCGGAACTAGCTCCGTTAAAGAATACCGCACGCAGTTGTGAACGCTGATCCTTCAAAGTCATATAAACATGACCGGATTGATGGATATTCAAAGTTCCAACTTCCGCCTGTACCCAAATCGGCATTAAACTGTTTTCAACCAATTCCTTGATCGCTGAATTTATTTCACCGATTTTCCATATTTTATTTTGACTCATAGAATCAAGCCCCCCAACATTTTAGCTAAGTAAGCTATTCCAAATATCACATAAATACTTATTCTTTCGCACATAATAAAAAGATATTTAATATATGTGAATCCTAATATGAGAATAACTAAACCGACAAAATACATTCCTTGAGCATCTGAAGTTTTCAGCCTAGGAAAGAATGAACTAAGAATATGCCAGCCGTCAAAACCGGGAGCCGGAAGCATATTAAAAATAAAAAGAACAAAATTGAGCATTGCTCCGCGATAAAAAAGCCTTAACGCATTACTACTTATTTCCGCATTGGCATCGGCTGAATCATGCATCCCGGAAAAAATAATAAGCATGGCAGCGGCAAGACAAAATATCAGACCCAAAACTAAATTAGTCGCGGGCCCCGCAAAAGACACCAGAGCATCGCTGTATTTATGGCGCATGCGCTGTGGATTCACTGGAACTTGCCCCAAGGCAATCCCCATGATTGCCAGCATCACTAAAGACATTGCTCCCATCTGGTGAAGCGGATTAAGGGTTAAATGACCTGCGTCAGCGGCAGTAGGGTCGCCCTGCCAGAGAGCCACGCGGGCGTGCATGTATTCATGGCAACATATTGCGAATACCACAATAAGCATCCACATAAAAAATAAATTAGGGTCTTTCCACAGGTAAGTAATAAAAAAATCCATTTAACAATTCCGAGTATTAATTAATTTTCACTGTCCAATATTGAAATGCTGGTGTTTCGTATGGGTGCGCTTTTTTCAGAGCGGCAATTATTTCTGTAATCTTACCCTCTGAACAAAGTAATTCTATTTTTTCTTCCGCAACTTTTTCCAGCTTTCCCTGTTCACCTGAAAAAGCATTACTCCCTGCAAGTGGACGAAATTGTCCAGTACCAGAGTTCTGCCAGCAACAACAATCGTAATTGCCGATTTTGCCCGCGCCGGCGGCAAACAAAGCTGTTTTCAAATCTTCAGCATGTGTACTTGGTACATAAACTTCAAGTTTTATAAAATTTTCAGGCATTAGTCTATCCTTTTGACCAAGAATCCATCTGCTGAATCCTCGACGACCCAACCTAATTCTTTTAACTGATCACGCATCGTGTCAGCAGTAGCCCAATCTTTAGAAGCACGAGCGGCACAACGTTTTTCAGCCATTTCCAGCACTTCAGCCGGCACATCATCGGCTTCTTTGTCTGTGTCCACATTAAAAACCCCGAAAATTTCATCGAATTTACGGTATTGTTCAAGAATTATTTCCGCTCCATACTTCGATAAGCTATTTGCGTTCAGTAATTTATTAGCATCATGCTGCAAACCGAAAATAGCTGCCTGTCCTGCGGAAATATTCAAATCGTCAGCCAATCCCTTATCAAAAGCATGTCTCGCTTTGAGTACGGCTTCCTGAGTTTCAGAACCATCACCAACACGACTCACATCTTTAAGACGGACAAAAAGTTCAGTAAATTTATTGAGCGTCATACGAGCTTGATCGCAGGCGGCAAAAGTAAAATTGAGTTTTTTGCGGTAATGCGCCCCAAGCAGAACCCAGCGCAATTCTCTGCCGTCATAGCCTTTGTCAACACATTCACGCAGAGTATAAAAATT
>JAHOYW010000040.1 GCA_019038735.1 Victivallales bacterium
CAGTATTAACGCTGCCGGTCAACTCGGCTTCATGAGACATGCTGTCTAGATAAGGAATAATTGTCTGTTTATGAGGGACAGTAATATTAAAACCATTAAGCTTTTTGCGCGCGAACTCGACAAATTCAGGAAATGTTTCCGCAGTCACATGTAATTTTCCGTAACATTGCCCCAATCCCAAAGCTTCAAAACCGGCATTCTGCATCTCCGGCGACAATGAGTGTGCTATGGGATCACCAATTACTACATATTTTATTTTTTTATCCAAATTAAACATTCTCTATACCCTTGTTATTCAATCACCGGCCACATTCTGCCTGCGGAGTTTGTTTTTAATTTCACCGGCATATCGTAGGCTTTAAATAAATTGTCTTCACTCAATATCTCATTGCGCTCGCCTTTGGCGATTATACTGCCCTCTTTTAAAATCATTCCACGCTGGAACACAGGCAATATATCATCAATGCGTTGAGTTATAAAAATGATGGTCGGAGCATTTTTGCGCTGTGCGAAAGCATCTATGGTTTCCAGCAAAAGTTCACGACTTTTAAGATCAAGATGAACACAAGCTTCATCCAGAATCATTAATTTCGGATCATGCATCAAGGCGCGACTGATCAAAATTTTGACTTGTTCGCCGGAAGACATCGCATCCATTTTCTGTTCCGCCAAACCTTCACACCCCAAAGCGCTCATCATGTCAAGTGCTCTGGTTTTTTCTTCATCAGTATATTCACGGAACAAACCCAAAGTTCCGTCAATCCCGGAAATAACCATTTGTAAAGCGTTCCATTCATTGCTCGTCCACCGCTGCATAAAAGGGCTTACCCAGGCAATATCTTTGCGTAATTCAGATAAATTAACGTTCCCGTAGCGGGCTCCAAGGACATTAACTTCAGCACCAAACACCGGCCAGGCATAGCCCATCAAAACTTTAACTAAAGTAGTTTTTCCGGCACCATTAGCACCTAGAATAAACCAGTGTTCACCGGATTTAACTTCCCAGTTAAGATCCTGCAAAGCAACTTTTCCACCCAAAAATACTTTAGCATTCTTCACATCTATAATATTTTCACTCATTTTCAATTCTCAATTATTTTTGTATTCTATCCAGGCATCGCGTAATTTTTTGCCTTTGCTGAATTCAGATTCAAGTTTATCGTAGTCTTTGTTTTCTATAATCTCACTAAGCATAGCATAGCGTTTCCCAAGCTCCCTGACTACTTCGAGAACAGCCGGCTGGTTGTTTTCAATAATTTCGCGCCACATTGATGGTGATGACGAACTAATTCGCGAAGCATCCCTGAATCCGCTAGCACAGCCGGAATAGCGTAAAGCCAAAGTTTCCGGGGCGCAATCTAAAACAGTTTCCGTTAAAGCAAGCGCCGTAATGTGTGAAATATGACTGGTATGAGCTACCAGATTATCATGCTCACGCATCTCTAAATCAACTACTTTTGTACCAATAGACTCCCAAAATTCTTTGACCTGTTCCAAGGCTTGAGTAGAAGTATTCGCAGTTTTTGTAACAAAGACTTCGGCATTGAGATAAAGTTTTTCAAAGGCGGCATCAGGTCCGTTGTTTTCTGTTCCAGCCATCGGATGCCCGCCAACGAAATTAACTCCTTGTGGAGTCAAAAACTTCTCACCGCAATTCACGATAACTTCCTTGACACTGCCAATATCGCTAACTATCGCGCCGGGTTTCCAACAATCAGCGTAAGTTTCAATGTATTCCATGATTTTTGGGATCGGCAGGCACAAAATAGTCAAATCAGCTTTCGCCAGCAGGTCTTTTATATCCTCGCAAGTCTCGTCAATGACATTATTTTCCAATGCCCATTCCCGAACCTCGCTCCGACGAGTCCAACCCAGACGGTGATACGCCCTGCCCCGCAAAGCCATTCCCAAAGACGCACCCAATAAGCCCAAACCGATTATTGCGATATTTTCTATTTTATTAACAGTAGCCATAGTTCTCCAGGATTGTTTATTATTTTAATAATAATATACGAGGCTTTTGCTAAAAAAAAAGCTTGACCGCTTAAAAATCTTTAAACTTGCTTTTTGAAACTATTTAATATATAGTAAATCAAGCAAAACAACTAAGAATTTCTGGAGGATTTAATAATGATTACTCAGCAAGTGGTAAACAATCATGATGATCTTTTAAAAGTCGTCGATGGAATCTTAAATGAACTAGGCTTAAGCCTTAAAGATTTTAGAGGCAAGCTTACTTTTGCCGGCATGGATCCAATTCGTCCAAGCGTATTAAAGGTTGGAGCAACATCGGCGATTATAGCCGCGGCAAACGCGGTCGCGTCGGCTTTGATATGGCAGGAACGCTGTGGCGAAACTCAGGACATCCACATAGACCTTAGAAAAGCCTGGACTATTCAAAGCTGTTGGCAGGATGTGTTGTACAACTGCACCACTATCAACGACACATCAGTAATGGTCAGTCAAAATTTTACGCAAGCCCCGGCACTTTATCAAACAAAAGACGATCGCCATGTTGTGGTTTCCACTCTTTATCCACGTTCATTTCACGTTCTGCTCAAGGTTTTGGATTGCGGTCCGAACCCTGAACAAATGCAAAAAGCCATAATAAAGTGGAATGCCAAAGAATTGGAAATCGCCTGTCAGGATGCCGAAACATGCCTGACAATGGTTCGCACACAGGAAGAGTATCGGAGAGAGGAACAATACAAATATCATGCCGAAGCACCTTTAATCAGTGTTGAAAAAATCGGCGAGAGCGACCCTGAACCGTTTGCGGCGGCGGAACGTCCGCTGTCCGGCATTCGGGCGCTTGGCATGACTCACGTAGTAACCGGACCGGTCATTCTGCGCGAACTGGCTCATCACGGTGCCGACTGCCTCAATCTGAATACAGTCGATTGGCTGGAACTGGGTTTGATTTATATGAATTGTGATGTGGGTACACGTCAGGCTTATCTCGATGCCCGTTTCGAGCAGAATCGTCCAAAAATCTATGAATTAATCAAGGACGCGGATATTTTTGTTGAAAATCTCCGCCCGGGACAAGCGGATAAGGAAGGATTTTCCGCCGAGGAACTCGCGAGACATAGACCGGGTATTATTTATACATCAGTAAAACTTTGCGGTGAAACTGGTCCATGGGCTAATCAGCTTGGATTTGACTTCAACGCAACCGCTCTCACAGGAGTACTCACTGAAGAAGGAACCCCAGAACTACCGCTTTTGTCGCCTGCGATAAACATTGTCTGTGACTTTGTTTCAGCCTATCTGGCTATAATCGGCGTAAAAGCAGCCCTGTTACGACGCGCAAAAGAAGGCGGCAGCTACAAAGTGCATGTCAACCTTGCTCAAACCACAATGTTTATGTTGAGCCTCGGACTGGTAGATAAAAAGTTGCTGCTGGATATAGAAAGCCTGGGCGAGGAACATCAGCGGCTTGAACCTAATCTCCAAAGCGGTATGACCCCATTCGGCAAATACACTCGTCTCGGTTCTCAAGTTGAGATGTCAAAGACACCTGAATACTGGGATGATCCGCTGATTTGGCCAATTGGTTCCTGCAAAGCAGAGTGGTTACAAAAATAAAGATAGATACTAAAGCTCTCTTTTTACTGATAGCTATTTGCTTTTAAATATTATTGGATATACATTGTCTTGCAAATTATAAATAAAAACATATTAACATATAACCAAAACAGGAACTGGGAAAATGTCTGTAGATGTACTAGTTGGAACACAGTGGGGCGATGAAGGTAAAGGTAAATTAATTGACGTATTAACGCGCGATATAGATATGGTTGTCCGCTTTCAAGGCGGGAACAATGCGGGACATACTGTTGAAATAGGTAAAGAAAAATATGTTCTGCACCTAGTTCCATCTGGAATTTTCCGTCCGGGTGTTGCTTGTATTGTTGGTAACGGACTTGTAGTTGACCCAATATCGCTCGCGGGAGAGATGCAGGAACTTTCCAGACGCGGTCTGGATGTTTCAGTTATCGAACTGAGTTGCAAATCTCAAATGATCTTCCAATATCAGAAAGAAATGGATGCTTTGAAAGAAGCCAAATGTTCAAGTGATAAGAAAATCGGTACTACCAAACGTGGAATCGGTCCGGCTTACGCTGACAAAGCACATCGCGTTGGTATTCGTGGTATTGAACTGAAAAACTTGACAAAACTGGAAAAACTTTTCCGTGAACAAGCTCTTATTTACAATAAAGTTTTTGTTGAAGCCGGAGCCGCTGAACTAGATATAGACGCGGAATGGGTCAAAGTTAAAGCCGCTGCCGAATACCTCGCGCCATTTGTAAAAGATACTGTTTTGACCGTCAATCGCGCAATTAAAGCTGGTAAAAAGATTTTATGTGAAGGTGCTCAGGGTATGTGGCTGGATATTGACCATGGTACTTATCCTTATGTAACCAGCAGTAACACCACAACCGGCGGAGCCTGCACAGGTGCGGGCATCGCTCCTAAGCATATAGGAACCGTCTGGGGCGTAATGAAAGCTTATACAACGCGCGTTGGGGAAGGACCTTTTCCAACTGAATTACTCGATCAGTCAGGCGAAGACTTACGTCAAGCCGGCGGTGAATTCGGCGCGACAACCGGTCGTCCGCGCCGTTGTGGATGGTTCGATGCTGTTGCCTGCAGTTATTCCTGCATGGTGAACGGTGTTGATAAATTGACTATGACTAAAATGGACGTTTTGGACGACCTTAGTGAACTTAAGATTTGCACAGCTTACGAAATCGATGGTGTCATCACTAAAGATATGCCTACGTCTTCGGAAGAGCTGACAAAAATCAAACCTATTTATGAGACAATAGCCGGCTGGAACTCTCCGACTACAGGAATTCGTAAATGGGATGATTTGCCGGAAAACGCTAAAAAATATTTAGAACGTATTGCTGAACTTGTCGATTCAGAAATCGGAATTGTTTCAGTAGGACCAAAACGCGAACAAACTTTCAGTGTCTAATTCACAAAACAGTTTGGTGCCGGGAAAAGTAACTATTTGTTTAGTCAATTACAAGACAGATGAGTTGACTCGACTTTGCCTGCGCAGTATCCGCAAATACACCCATTATCCATACGAAGTAATTGTTATAGATAATGGCTCCGCGGATGCCTCGCTGGAATATTTGAAAACTCTCGACTGGATCACCCTGATTGAACGTTCCCCCGAAGAAATGACCGGAAAAGGTTCATGGGCTCAAGGTACGGCATTGGATATGGGGCTGGCGGCTTGCAAGAATGAATATTTTTTGGCAATGCATTCAGATACTATCGTTCACAAAGACGGCTGGCTGAAGGATTTTGTTGAGCAATGCCCTGCCGACACAGTTTGCGCCGGCGGCGGCAAACTTGATTTAAAACCGCGCTGGGAAATTTTATTAAAAAAATGTACCGATTTCAAAGAATGGATCCGCCGCTACAAAGGAACGGACAAGCCTTTTTATATACGGGCGATTTGCGCACTTTACCGTACAGAAATTCTCCATAAGGAAAAGTTGACTTTTTTTGATCCTGCAAAGAATTTAACCTGTGGTCAAGAAATTTATCTAAAACTGCGGGATGCGAATTATAAACTTAATGCCATGTCTCCCTGGGAAATGGCTACATTTATCTACCATCTCGCGCATGCTACAATGGTATTAAATCCCGAATTCAGCGTTCGCAAAAAAACCGAGAAAAAATGCAAAAAACAATTGGAAAAGATTTTTAAAACTCCTATAGTAAGAACAATTCAAAACGATTGTTCATTGGATAAATAGTCTTTAACTATGGTATCTTTGCATAAAAATAAATATTCGCATGACACTCTTTTCAATAAGTCATTTCATCACCTGAAAAGCTATGATTTTGTTCAAATTTTTGCTATATTTTTTCTACTGATAGTAGGCTTAATTTTCATTTACTCCACCGGAGTACAAGTCGGAACCCCACTTGCGACAGGAGCCTGGATCAAACAAATAAAATGGATACTTGTCAGTTTTTTAGCATGGTCATTTTTCGCCAGCATCGACTACCGTAAACTCAAACCTTTAGCCATAATCTTTTATGGATTCACAATAGCGTTATTAATCGCGGTTTTGTTCTTCGGTCCAAAAATTAACGGAGCTCAAAGATGGCTGGTTTTTAAGCCAATCGGCTTGCGTCTGCAACCATCGGAACTGGCAAAATTAAGTGTTATTTTCTTCTTGAGCGCAATCCTCTCATCACATGGATTTGACATTAATAAACTCAAAAATATGCTCATTATCGCCGGAGTGATAATATTGCCGTTTGTATTGACAGCCATCGAACCTGACCTTGGCAGTTCGCTGATACTTATACCTTTGAGCGCTTTTATTATTTTTGCGGCGGGCTTGCGCTGGCGTTATATCATAATCGCCAGCAGCTTTATCGTGGTCGTACTAGGGGCGGAAATAGCAAATGAAAGCTATGAAATTTATCCTTTATTGAAGAATTATCAAAAAGAACGAGTTCTGACATTTTTAGATTCTGAACGTGATTTAAACAATCGCGGTTACAACCAGCATCAGGCTAAGCTGGCAGTAGGTTCAGGCGGCATGTATGGCAAAGGCATTGGACAGGGGACACAAAATACTTTAGGCTATCTACCTCAGTCGGTTTCAAATAATGACTTTATTTTTTCAATAATCGCCGAGGAAACAGGTTTTCTGGGCTGTATAGCTTTAATCTCACTTTATCTTTTATTATTTTATTCAATGTTGCGAACGGCATTTATAACCCCGGATCATTTCGGGCGTTATATAGCGATAGGTATGACCGGAATATTTTTAGCGCACTCTTTCATAAATATGGGAATGAGTGCCGGCTTGACCCCGGTAACAGGTTTATCCTTACCATTTGTGAGTTACGGCGGCTCGTTCATTATTTCCGCAATGTGCGGACTGGGAGTATGCCAGAGTATATATCGACATAGAAATAAAATATAAAAAATGAATATCCAATATCCAATATCCAAGGATAAAGGAAAAAACACGAGCAAACATAATCAAAATCTCTAACAATCTTCCTCATATAAAAATTAAAAACATATATGTTCACAAATAGCAAGGAGCGATAACAACGCTACCCTCACTTGGATATTCATTTTTATTTGATTAATAAAGATAAAAAAAGCAGAACTGAGAAATCCTGTTTTTTTGTGATTTTAATTATTTGTTTACTTTTTAGCAATCATACCTGAATTACGGGCGTAATCAAAAATACCACCAGCTTCGATAACTGCTTTGACAGCACCTAAATCTTTGCTTGCGCAACTTTTGCCGCTGGCGACGATTTTAACAGTTTTGTTTGCGAGATCTATCTCGACTTCATCACCAGTTTTGATTTCATGATTTAATTCAGCTTCGATTTCTACTGGATAAACTTCACCAGTCGCGATACAGTTACGGAAAAATATACGCGCGAAAGAATTAGCGATAACCGCTTGACAACCAGCCGCGCCAAGACTAATCGGAGCATGTTCACGACTTGAGCCGCAGCCAAAGTTTTTTCCGCCGACAATGATTGAATATTCAGATTTCATGCCACCATCCGCCACATAAGGAGTGGTGTACTCGTCCGGCAAGCCGATCAGAGCATAGCTTCCGAGTTTTTCGTATTCTTCAGGAATTGTTGGAACCAGACTCAAGTATTGAGCTGGAATAATTTGATCGGTATCGATATTGTCGCCGACAACAAATGCTTTACCCTTGATTATATTAGACATAATTTTTTTCCTTTATTTAAGATATTCGCGCGGATCAGTCAGGCAGCCTGTGATAGCGGACGCCGCGGCAGTATAAGGTGAAGCAAGAATTGTTTTAGAATCCTTTGACCCCATGCGACCGGGGAAGTTACGATTAGTCGTACTGACACAAACTTCTCCGTTATTGCAGCGCCCGAAAGTATCAACTGGTCCGCCGAGACAGGCGGCGCACGATGGCAGTGAAGGCTCAATACAACCGGCTTCCACAAAGATTTCCGCTAGAGTTTTCCCGTCAATACTAACTTTATTCAAAGCATCAGCGACTTCTACTGTTGATGGAACAATATAAGTATCAATACTGACTTTTCTGCCTTTAAGCAATTCAGCCGCAAAAACAAAGTCAGTCAGTTTTCCGCCAGTACAAGAACCGATGTATGAACGGTCGAGTTTGACATCGCTCGCGGCGGAAACAGCTTTCATATTATCCGGTGAAAAGGGCAGAGCCACTACCGGAACAAATTCTTCAGCTTTATATTCGTAAACAGCTTGATAATCAGCGTCATCATCACTGAAAAAGCAGTTAAATGCTTTGTCTGTGCGGGAACGAACATACTCAATAGTTTTCGCGTCCGGGGCAATAATACCGTTTTTGCCACCGGCTTCGATAGCCATGTTGCAAATAGTCATACGTTCTTCAACGCTAAGTGCTTCAATAGCAGTTCCAGCAAATTCCATCGCACAATAAGTCGCGCCGTCAACACCGATATCGCCGATTATTTTCAGGATGACATCTTTAGCGATGACGCCTTTCGGAAAAATTCCGTTGATGATAAATTTGATGGTCGGCGGAATTTTAATCAGCAGTTTGCCGGTACCCATAACGAAACCAGCGTCAGTATTGCCAATTCCAGTCGCAAACATTCCCAAAGCACCATGCGTACAAGTATGAGAATCTGTACCGAAAAGCACTTCGCCAGGACGAATATGACCTTTTTCTGGGAGCGTTACATGACATACGCCCGAATAAGTTTCGTCCGCTGGATCATAGAAATATGGAAGTTTTTGCTCCTTTACAAACTCACGCAAAGTATCAACATTACGATGACAGGCTTTATCTTCAGTAAAAATATAGTGATCAGGGATAATGACCACGCCTTCTTTGTCCCAAACTTTGGCATCATTGCCAAATTCCCGCTTAAATACCCCAATTGTTCCGGGACCACAAACATCATGCGTCATTAAAACATTGGCGTTAACCCAAATATTTTCACCTGGTTTAACTTTGTCTTTTCCAGCCGCATGAGCTAGAATTTTTTCGCTAATAGTCATCGCCATTATGGTTTATCTCCATTGAAGATTTTAAGTTTTAACAAGTCAAAAAACCAATATAGTGCGGAGTCAAGTATTTGCAACAAAATGATTGAAAAAGTTTAAGATTAAGAAGCTTTAAAAAAAAATTACAATTATTTTGAAATTTGAGGCTAAATTTTAGTACATTTATTTGTGC
>JAHOYW010000122.1 GCA_019038735.1 Victivallales bacterium
TGCCAGCGGCGGCAGCAGATGCGGCAGGAGGGTTGCCACTTTCGGATGCTGGAGGGCTTGCGCTTGATACTCAACTTGCAAATACTCACGAAGTCACAGCAGCCAGAATGGGAGCTTTGACCGATTGGATTGATGGAGAAAGACTTGATTTATTGTTGGATGCAAAACCAACAGTTGCACAATTTGAAGCAAGGACAATATCACCAACAGCTGCGGGGAATATGGAGGATACTTGGGACGGAACTGGCTATACGAATGACGTTGCGCCAGCGACACAGGCACAAGTTGGCAGATTGTCAAGCGGAAGTGCTGCGATTGCCACAAATCCGTTAAGTAGCCCTGACGGTTTTGTCATTGTAACAGGCACTAATGAGGTAAACACTGAAGATGCCACACTCGAGCTTGATGGAATAGTACATTCGCTTGAACCTGATGGGGGCGTTACTGATTGTTATTATATTTTTAATGTTGGTGGGAATGGAGTTCCGGTCAGCGTCCTTTGGTATGGTTTCGCAAATTCAAATTTAGACGAGTATGTGGTTAGTGCCTGGAATTTCGGAACTTCATCATGGAATCAAGTCGAGACAATAGCTGGAACGCCAGGGAGTGTCGTTATTTTCGAGACTTTTATTCTTGCCAATGCGCACGTTGGGACAGGCGCAAATGTAGGAGAGGTTCGGTTGGGGTTTTACTCAACGGACGGAACTAAAATTTCAACAGATCGAATACTTTGTACGTATTCTGTGGTTTTCCAAAGTGTTGGATATGCGAATGGGGCTGTCTGGATTAATACAAATATTAGCAATGAAAATACGCAACCGTACTATGACGGTATTGTTGAAAGACCTGTCTCTACTTTAGCCGCCGCAATAACAATAGCAACTAATATCGGCCTAAAGAGATTTATATTATTGGCTGGATCAAGCATTATTTTAGAACAAGCCTATGAGGGATATCAATTTTATGGATCGGGGTCGGTGATTAATCTAAATGGTCAATCTATTTCGGGAAGTCGATTTTATACTACATCAATAACTGGCGATGACAATGGGACGAATCCAATACCTGCTTTGTTTGAGACATGTTTACTGGCAGGGAATTTGTTGGGTGTTCACGTTTTGTTAAGATGTGCGTTGGCAGGTAAGATTACGCTCGGAGAGGAGGGCGATTATTTATGGGATCATTGTGTGTCATATGTTGAAAATATAATCCCGCCAGTAGTAGATTATAATGTGGGATTAAATGCGTCTAATATACATTGTCATCATTATTCTGGAGATATTGAAACAGAAAATATGGGCGCAGGCACAGGATCGTATAAGATGAGTATTGAAGGAAATGGACATTTGATTATCAATGCGAATTGTTCTGCAACATCTACGATAGCGATTAGCGGGAATATGACTCGAGAAGACAATTCAGGTGGGGCGGTTACATTTGTAGATGATGCTAGATTTGATGTTGATCAAATAACAGATGCCGTAATTGATGATGCCACAAAGATCGACGGTAGCGCATTGAACGCATTGTTAGCGAATGATCCTGGAGAGACTTTGGCTACTACTGCAAATCAAACATTGATTTATGACAGGATAGGAGCACCAGCAGGAGTAGATATAGCGGCGGATATAGCGACAAGATCGAGTCATTCGGCTGCGGATGTTTGGACTTCTGGCACAAGGACTTTGACAAGTTTTGGCACTTTGGATGCTGATATTTGGAACAGGTTAACGTCCGCATTAACAACGGTTGGCTCGATTGGGAAATTGCTTGCCGACTATATTGATGCAACAATATCGAGTCGGTCTACTTTGTCAGCAGCGAATGTGAAATCGGAAGCCGATGACGCTTTAACCGATATTCATCTTGATCATTTATTGGCGGTAGAGTATGACCCGGGAGATAAGCCGGGGCACGAAAACGGTTTGTTAAACGTTTTGATAGAGGATGATGACGGCGATGCTCGTTTCACGGAAAAAGCACTTACTCATGCTATTAGTGGTGATGCTACCGAAGCAAACCAAGATGCAATTTTAGCTAAATTATTAGCATATTTCCAATTGGCATTAAGAAGTGATGCTGCTATAAACACAGACAATGCTACAGAATTAACGGAAATAAATGCAGATGGTGGGAGTGGCGCAGGTGACTACGATAATCAAACAGGCTCACAAGAAGCCGCACAAGCTCAGTTGGCTTTAATCTTTGCTGATACGGATTTCTTACAAAAAGTAGAGGACGGCGAATGGGAATTGGTGTCACCAGATCAGTTGTATTTCTACGAGAAAGGCACAAGAACGGGGCCAGGAGCAGGGACTATTCTGCGAACATTTACTTGTTATGACGCCAGTGGCGATGCTACCGTTACGGCTATCGCAAGGGTTGAATAATGAGTTTATCGTTTAGAGTCGGGAAAGGGCGAAGCTCAGGCAATCAGTTCATGGCGAGGGGGTTGCTCGCTGGTCTTCTCGACGTACTCCGACGTCGTGAATTGATTGAGGTGGACTCGTTTATTGCAAAGTATATTGAGGTGGACTCGTTTATTACGAAAAGCGTTGAAGTGAATTCTGGAATTACAAAATATATTGAATTAGACTCAAAAATTAACATTATGGATATTTAATATGGGTAGTCACAAAAAAGATGAAGGTACTGCGTTTATTGCAAATGTCGGGACGGATATTACAGATGCAACGCTTGTCGAAATAGATGTTGTCAAATCAGACGGTACGGAAGATACTTGGGACGGAGAAATCTATAATGTGCAAAAGATAAAGCATGTTATTGTAGATGGCGATTATAGCGTAAAAGGAACATACAAGGCACAGGCGCAAGTAACCACTCCAGATGGATTCTGGTCTGGTGATGAAACGGAATTCTATGTATCTCGGAAATTGGTAGATGATTGATTAAAACAAATCATTTTTATAGAAAAATTGCTTGACAAGTTGGCAGTATTCGCTATTGTTTCAATTGATTTGGTGAGGTTTTCTTCTTTTTTTAATCTTTCTTTTTTAGGGGGCAAATGGCAGAAATGTCATTTGCCTTTTTTGTGGGGGTTCTGCTTTTTTTTATTAATATGCTTGACAATAATCAAGGGCATGATAGTATGTCATTAATAAAAGAAAAAGGAGAAAAGACCATGGAAGTAGGATCAAAGGAACATTATGATTTAATGCTCCAATTTGAAAAAGATGTTAGAGGAGTGCGCTTTGATAGAGAGTCTAGAGAACTATGGGGAAAAGGAATCATTTACCAGCATGGGGAGGTAAATAATTTATTTATAGCATATCGAAAAGGCTATTCTTATGGCAAAAGTATACAAGAAAACGGAATATACTAAAACATAAGCAAAAAATAAATTAAGAAAAGGATAAAATAAATGATGTCTTATAAATTATTGAAGACAAAAAATAAAATAAGACAAAAAGAATGGCGTAAGGCTCAAAAGTTTTACGCCAGTAAATACAAAAAAGATTTAGACAGGTTGCAAGCTGATTTTCTTGTCGAACTTAAAGTCAATGTAGACTTGCAACATCAAAAAGACTTAAGACTTGTTGATCAAAAAATAAAAGAGATAAAAGAATTGAAACGGCAAGTTGCAATCATGGAAAAAGAACATAGACAATATTTAGAATTAAAATTAAAGCTAGAATTTATTCAAAACAAATTAGCTTTGAACTTCAAAATGTTGTTTTCAACGATGGGAAAGGTGCAGGGTTGTTTTGATGAAATCGGTTACGTGGATTTCAAACATAAAAAAATTAAGGAGTAATATTATGAATAAGAAAATGATTGGGACTTGCTTATATTGTAAAGAGAACTATTGTATGAAATGTTCGGAAAATGAAGATTTGCAAGAGTTTTGTTGTGACGAATGTCAGCAAGAATATGAAACCGAGTTATTAAATTATGAATTTTAAAGGAGAAATAAAATGGATTACGATAAACAGCGAAAATTAGGGCTACGATTATTTAAAGGAGAGAAATATAAAGAACTTCGAAAAGCGATTAAAGATGAAAAATGTTTAAGTGAATTGCTTCCTATTGCCGAGAAAGCAGAAGCGATTGAATATTGGGATAGTTTTATTGATGAATGGAAATTTTGGGTGAGTCATGATTGGCCAATTTCCAATGAAATGTTAATAGAAGCCTTTCCGAAATTGAAAGAGGAAAAATGGATATATTGGGCGGGTTGTTTTTGGTCTGGTATTTCAAATGAAATGCTAATAGAAGCATTTTTGAAATTAAAAGAGGAGGAATGGATATGTCGGGCGGGGTATAGTTGGTCGATGACTGGTGAAATGCTAATAGAAGCATTTTTGAAATTAAAAGAGGGAAAATGGAAGTATCGGGCGGGTTGTAATTGTTTGATTCCAGATGAAATACGAATAGAAGCATTTGGGGAATTTGACGAGGGAGAATGGAGATATTTGGCTTTTCATGATTGGTTGATTCCTGAGGAAAGGGAGGAGGAATAAATTATGAATTTTGAATTTGATATGACGTTGGAATTTGACGCAATGTCTTTTATGTATTTGGCATATCCACAAATATTTGATGATGACGGCGTGGCAGTGTTGGAAATAGTAGTTGAAGTTGAAAATTATATTTCTGCAAGACCAGCGCCATATATAAAAAATACTATGGATAATAGATTTTATGATGATGGCGATAATTTAGAAGCGGACATAAAATTGGTTGCTATTATTGATGACAACAGAGTAGAATTGCCTACTAAATTGGTTGCCGAGTTTGATATTTTAAGCGATGTTGATGCGATTGGCTTACAAAAAATTGAGGAAAATAAGCTTGATTTTCAATTAAATAATTATTATTTGGAGGATTGAAATGACAATAACATTGCAGGAGTACTATGATTATTTAAACAAAATATTTCTGAAAGCAGAAAAAGATAAGGAGGATGGAAAATGAAAGAAAATATAATCAGAATTACAAAAGAAGAATTTGTTGTAAAATTTCAATGTCCAGGGTGTGTTTGTGGTATGAATATTGATTGCGGTGCATTTACCTATGATTACGAAGATCATTGTTGTACTGCTCACGTGCTTGGAACATCTTTAGGAGTTGGTAATAATTTTGCTCTTGGTATGCCAAAAGGGTTCAATAAGCCAGGGTCTAGGGAGGATCACAGTACAAGAAATCGGATGAGCATTCGATTGTGGCATGTTCCAACTTGCCCAGAATGGGATAAGCTGAATATTCCGGTATGGGCACTTGAACAAGAGGGGTTTTTGTTTGTTCGGACTTTTGCACCTCGTATAAATCATTCATGGGTTGATGTTATTGAAGGCGGAATTTTGGGATTATGCCCGAACGCTATAAATGTGGCTGAATTTTTGGATGAAATAGACTAAAGGAGGTTTATAATGAAAGCAAAGCCACTGTCAATATTGCGCGGGGTATCTAAGGAAATCAAATACATGGCAATGTCTTTTAATTTTAGTAGCAAGTATTTCAATTATAATTATGTATCAGCTAATTTTTTAAAAAAGGAGGGATTATGCAAAATTATCGTGTTCAGATTAACGACGTAAATCAAGATTTGTATGAAACTTTTAAACAAGTGTTAGCGGAAAATAATGTTCCGACAACCGGACACCTGTCCATATTGAATGCAGTCAAAAATATCATATTCGAAAAGGGGTTGGAGAGTTTCAATAGTAATCCCCAAAAGTATTTAAAAGAGTTGCATTCGAATAATGAAACATAAATAAAATTTAAAAAGGAAAGATAAAATGACAGAAGAACAAACATATGATTTCTTTAAAGATTGCGCAGTGTCAGCAGAAAGCGTACAAAATTTCCTTGACCGTTATTACAAGCATGATCGATATAAGGGCAGAGGGGAGGAGTATAGTGCGCATTTACTTGCTTCCTATGAAAGAGAATTTGCAGAAAGAGGCTTTTGCACTATTAGCTTACATGATAATGTTATAGGGAAACATATTTCATTTTATGGGAAAGATTTTGGAGGACGGTATGCCGACACCTATTGATATCTCAGCAAGCAGAGGAGCCGGAATACTTGGCGTTTCACCTTACGCCTCTCAAGTCGAAATTTGGCTTGAGATTATGGAAGCAAGAAAGTCAGGGTTTTGTGCTGAACATGGATATACCCTTTCGCCACCACCGGATAATATTGCAATTGACTGGGGATTGGCGTTTGAGGATGCAATTGTCGATCTTGCTGAAAGGGAGCAAGGAAGTAAAATAGTCAATCGAGAACAGTTAATTCAGCAAGATTATTTATCTTGTCATATAGACGGACAATATGATAAGTTGAATTGCTTACATGAAGGTAAGACAACAAGTATATATTATTTTTGGGATAATTTTGGGGTGCCAGGGAGTGATCAAATCCCAATGTTTTATACTATACAGGTACAACACCAAATGATGTTGAAGGAGATAGACAAGAATATATTATCTGTTTTAGTTTTCCCAAAGCGTCAAAGTGAATTCAAGGTTAATGTAGCCGAAATTGATTGCATGTCTTGGGCGGAAATGCTATATCAAATGGGCTTTTTTTATCAATATAAAATTTCTGCTAATAAAATCTTGCAGGATAAAATGAAAATTCATTATGAATATTTTTGGGAAAATTACGTTTTAAAAGAAATTGCTCCTCCGCCGACAAAATATTCTGATATAGCTCTATTGGTAAATAATCCGCAAGGCGTAATTTCCGCAGATGAACAAGTTGAAGAATGGGCGAAAGAATATAAACAACTCAATGCTGAAAAGTTAATCTCTGAGAAAAGGAAGGACTTTCTAAAAACTTCGATTTTGAATTACATGATAGTACAAGACCGTGATGTTGAAAAGATTTTAAATGATAATTCCCGAACAAAATGGATATTGCAAGATCGTACAGGGAAGAAACTATTTCAGTATAATGGGAAAATATTCCGCTAAAAGAATAAAGAAAAAGCAGAACTATTATTTGGCTTTTTGTTAAAATACTTGACAATAATTAAGCACGCTGATAAGGTGACAGTATAAATAAAAAAAGGAGAAGACCATGAATAATTGTGAAAGTTGTAGCAAAGAATATTCTGAGACTTTTAGTAATTGTCCATTTTGTAATTTTATCGATTTTGAAGCCTTAAAAGCTCCGTTTCCTGTAGAAGATATACAATGGCGGATACAATCATGTGGGGAAAAAAACGGGAAGATATGGGCAAGAGTGCTTGCTTATGTAACAAACAGGGCAATACAAGAAAGACTTGATAACGTGATTGGCATTGATAATTGGAAAAATGAATTTGCCCAAGGACCTAGTGGGGGAGTGTTATGCGGGTTAAGTGTTTTTGCTAAACATGGTTGGATGACAAAATGGGATGGCGCTGAAAATACAAAAAAAGAAGCTGTAAAAGGTGGTTTATCCGATGCCATGAAGAGAGCTGCGGTCTTGTGGGGGGTTGGTAGGTATTTATACAATTTAGACGTTGACTTTGCTAAAATTAACGAAAATGGTTTTTATTCAGGAAAGACAAAAGAGGAAAAATGGTTTAAATGGGATGCGCCTCAATTACCTACGTGGGCTTTGCCCGAAGGTACGAAAACAAAAGAGCAAGAAAATGCAAGAAAAAGGCTTGCAGCTTTACCAGAGAAAATTAAAGAATATTTCAAGCAAAACGAAATGGACGATAAAGCCCAATGGATTTACTGTTTAACGCATAATTGGGAAGAATCAATTATGATCGAAGAGATTAAGGCGTGGGAAATTTCAGAACAATTTAATCAAATTGATGATAAAGTGGCTGTATCAGAATAAAAAAGGAGGAAGGATTATGAATAAAAATGAAGAAGAAGCAGTCTGGATCGATACAAATATCAGCGATACGAACACGCAGACATTTATTGTTGGCAGTGCCAAAAATCCTGTTAATACATTTGCAGAGGCATAAATGATAGCGGATAATATGAATAAAAATGAATTAGTTGCAATTGACAAAATGGATATTGTTTCTTTATTTACCAAAAGAGACGATATGGATAAGATTTTACTAAAAATTAGAGAAGCAGTTTTCAAGGATTTAGTTCAAAATGTCGATACCGCAGCAAACAGGAAGGCACTTGCATCGGCTGCATATCGAGTTTCTCAGTCTAAAACATTGATTGATGAAGCACGGAAGAGCTTGGTTTCTAAACAAAAACAGGAACTTAAGGAAATTGATAAATCTGGAAAGCGGGCTCGTGATTACCTTGATGACCTAAGAGATGAAGTCAGGGAGCCGCTTACATGCTGGGAATTAGCTGAAAAAGAAAAAGAGGAAAAAGAAAAAGCAGCAATTATATTTGCGAAGGCTTGGGACGATGCCCATGCTGAACATGAATTGTTTTTGAGACAAGAAGCTATTGAGAAAAAAGAAGCCGAGCTATCAAGAAGACAAGCTGAGGAAGAAGCTGAAATAGTAAGGATACAAGCAGAAAAGGACGCTATTGAAGCACAAAAAAAACATGATGAACAGATTCGTCAGGATGCTATTAAACAAGCTGAAAATGAAGCAATTAAAATGAAAGAATTAGAGGCGGAAGAAAAACGAAAGTTAATAATTCAAGCTGAAAAAGAAAATCTGCAAGCTCTTGCAGATTTAAAGGCAAAAATTGAAAATGAAGAAAAAGAGAAAATTGCCAAATTAGAGAGAGAGGAAGCTATCGCAAAAGAAAAGGCATCTAATATAGCGCATCAGACAAAAATAAATAACATAGTATTAAAAGGATTGATGGATATAGGTATTATGGAAGATCAGGCTAAACAAATAATTATTAATATTATTACAAAAGTGATAAAACATGTAACAATAAATTACTAAAAAAGGAGTAAATATCATGAATAAACCTAATTTTTGTTGTTCAAGTGATTATGCGGGATTGTCATTCAAAAACGGAGGTTTTTATTATGGCTATGAGCATTCAATTTGTACAGAATGCGGAGAAAAAACCGGAAGCGGAAGTGAATATTGCGAAAACTGCGAGGATGCTGATCGAGAATGGTGTTTCGTAGCAAAAATCAACGACGAAGAAATTGTTATCCCGTTCTCGAAGTTGGGAGCTGAAAACATGTTCGATGTGGTTGATTGTTTAATCATGGGT
>JAHOYW010000033.1 GCA_019038735.1 Victivallales bacterium
GTTTTTTATATATTTTAATATGTTTTCTTTTATATTTTTAATTATCATCTTATCTGTGATATTGTTTCTCAGTAAAGTGGAAGATATGTCAAAAAACGGCATTTGCAATATTGTTTTCAATAAAATGTCGATTTCTTTTGATGTCCAATGTCTTAACAAACTTTCGCGGTCAACTTTATATCCTTTCCGGGGGTAACAGATAATCTCATATTCAGCAACAAGTTCCGCTGCTTTATACCATGTATGAAAAGCTGCCAAACTGTCGCCGCCAATTAATAACTGTAATGTATCATCAGGAAATTCTTTTTCCAGCAGTTTTAGAATTTTATAGCTATAAGACGGTTTCAGCGCGACACGGCGTTCAATATCTGAGAGCATTATATCAGGATTATCAGCGACAAGCAACTCAAGCATGGCGTAACGGTCAGCAAAGGAGCTGATTTCTTGACCAAGCTTGTGTGCCGGTGCGTATGCAGGCACAAATAAAATACGATCTGTTATACCCAAATTGAGTATATGCCGGGCTAATTCAAGATGTCCATTGTGTGGTGGATCAAAAGTGCCGCCAAAAAAGGCAATCCGCATATTTGTAATTATCCTTTTTGCAAAGTAAATTCTATCTGATGTCTATAATATTAGTATAAAGGTTTTTATATGAAAATCAATATCAATAACAGTAGTATTTGTGAAATTGCGACAGAAATAGTTAAAAAACTGCATTCTGCCGGGCATTCCGCGTATTTTGTCGGCGGTGCGGTGCGTGATATGATATTGGGAAAGACTCCCAAAGATATTGATATTGTCAGTTCCGCGACACCGGCAGAGACCGCCAAAATCTTTTCTGACACTATGGAAGTCGGTGCGGCATTCGGGGTCATGCTGGTAAGGGAGCAGGGGATCAGCTTTGAGGTGAGCACTTATCGTGAGGAACGTAATTATCTTGATGGACGGCGACCTGAAGACGTCAAATACAGTAAAGATCCGAAAATAGATGTAAGCCGCCGTGATTTTACGGTAAACGGTTTGCTCTGCGACCCTCAAAGTGGCGAAGTTTTTGATTATGTTGATGGTATCAAAGATTTACAGCAGGGAATAATACGCACTATCGGCAAAGCCGAAACACGTTTTAACGAAGATTATCTACGAATGCTGCGTGCGGTGCGCTTCGCTATAAGACTAGGATTCGAACTGGAAGCTGATACTTTAGAGGCAATACAAAAACTCGCGACAGATACAAAAAAGCTTTCAGCGGAACGTATCCAGCAGGAATTAACGATGATATTTACAGGCGAAAGTCCTGACTTGGCTTTGGATATGCTCCATAATACTGGTTTACTGGCGGCTCTCCTGCCGGAAGTCGAAGCAATGCGTGGCGTTGCTCAACCGCCGCAATATCATCCTGAGGGCGATGTTTATGAGCATACTAAGCTGATGTTAAAATCAATGACATTAGCTAATGAACTGATTGCCTGGAGTGTTTTACTGCATGACGTAGCCAAGCCACAAACATATTTCCTTGATGAGACCGGGCGCGAGCGTTTTTTCGGGCATGAGCAACAGGGCGCGAAAAAGGCAAGAGAGATACTGTCTCGGCTAAGGTTTTCCAAGCAGACAATCGACCGGGTTTCAAGAGCGGTCAAAAACCACATGCGTTTTGCCTCTGTTTTGCAGATGCGCAAAGATAAAGTAAGGCGTTTATTAGCCGATGATAATTTTCCTTTAGAGCTGGAATTACATAGATTAGACTGCATATCCAGTCATGCTAAAATGGATATATTTACTTTTCTCCTAGACAAAATAGTAGAACAATCCGGTGAAGTAAAATTACCTCCGCCATTATTGACTGGTAAAGACCTAATCGATATGGGCTTAAAGCCGGGCCCGAAGTTCAAGAAAATTCTGAAAAAAGTAAGCGACCTGCAATTAAAAAATAAATTAAAAACAAAAGAAGAAGCAATAAAAAAAGTTTTAAGATTTAAGTAATAAAAAAAGGGTTGAAAACCCATAAAAATAGTAAGCCAGTAGCATGGGCGCTCTCATCGAGAACAGCCATACAGTAGCGCCAAGTTTCGATGAGACTGGCGTATTTTATCTAAGCTAACCCAAAAAAATCTTTTCATATCCCGCGGATTATTCTATAGCTGGAATTGATGCAAAGCATCTTTTGAGTGCGCAAGCGAACTTGCATTTAGCTATTAAACGTTTATTTTAGCAAAAGGTTGCTTTTTAAAGAATGGGACGAGCAGTATTCGTGCAATACCATAAACCTATAGTATATATAAGGGAGGCGTGATGCAAAATGATATTAAAAAAGTAGTTGTAAATACGGTCTCTCTCACGATTCCATTAAGCTTAATGATTTCTTGTTTGACACTTCTCGTTTCGGTCAGCATTGGCATTAATGGCTACCTTAACTCCAAAAACATTGTCAATACCCTGTCGCACAAAGCGTATGAACGTAGTTTTGGAAAAATACAGGAAGAAATCCAGATTTTCTTTGCGGAAGCACAGCGGGTACTTAGTTTAAACAAGATTCAAGTAATGGATTCTATGCATAATAATGATGAGTTTTCGAAAACCGGAGACTATTTGTCTAGAGTTGCCATATCATATCCACGATTCACTTATGCTACATTTGGAGACAAGCATGGCAGAGCGGTATGGGCCTGGAATAAACTCCCTGGCAAGGTAATATTACAAGAATTCGACGGCGCAACTGAATCTACCTACAAAGTTGGATCTGACGGAAAACGCCTCGGGCCACCAATTAGGCTTCCCAATACATATGACCCACGTGTTCGCCCCTGGTACAAACTTGCCGCCAAAAGTAATGGTCCGGTAATAAGCGATCCATATTTATTTGTTAGCGATTATCCCCGACTAGGAATTAGTTACAGTTTGGCAGTGCGCCCTAATTCTGAGAAAGATGAAGTGACTGGAGTTTTATCTATTGATTTCAGCCTTGAGTTCCTTAGCGATTATCTGCGAAGACTTAATATTGAAGACGGACACGGTCGAGTTGTATTACTTGATGACCTTGGAGCACTCATTGCTCATCAAAATCCTGAATTAATTGTGGATAAAGGAAAACTTGCACCAAAACGCATCATGGTGGCTCAGAGCAGTGATCCGCTTGTTCGTGTTCTGGGCTCCAAACTTGACGAAATAAAGGCAACGACTACGCTTCTACAATGGGAAATAGAAATTGAGGGGAAGGTATATCGCATTTTAGCGGCGCCAATTAAAATATCAACATCAACAACATGGTATATGGCTATCTTTGTTCCTGAAGCGATTCTTCTCAAAGAGATACATAAATCTAATCTTATTACCATTGGCGTCTCCGGGGTTCTATTCATAATATCTCTAAGCTTAGCCTGGTTGTGCGCTAGGTTTTTTTGTAAGTCTCTCAATCCAATATTTCAAGAAATTTCTCGAATTGAAAATTTTGATTTGGATGATCGTCCTACTCCACCATCACGTATTACAGAAATAGCTACACTAAAACATTCACTTGACAGCATGAGACTCGGTCTTCGATCTTTTCAACGTTACGTTCCAGCTGATCTCGTAAGAAAATTGATATCAGAAGGAATAGATGCAAAAATCGGGGGAAAACGGGTTGTCGCAACGGTGTTGTTCACCGACATAAAAGATTTTACCAGTATCTCTGAATCTATGACTCCACAGGAACTTTTTGAACAACTATCTGTTTATCTTGACAGGAGCAGCAAATATATTTTGCTGAACAGCGGAACCTTGGACAAATTTATTGGTGATGCCGTTATGGCATTCTGGAACGCTCCATCGCCCATCGAAGATCATGCGTTTTTAGCATGTAAAGCTGCAATTGAAATGAGATATGCGTTGAATAAATTGGCTGAAGAATGCCGAAAAGAGAAAAAACCGGTCATGTATACCCGATTTGGATTGAATACCGGCGAGCTCATTGTCGGCAACATGGGAGCCTCGGAGCGGCTCAACTACTCATGCATCGGTGATACAGTCAATCTAGCCGCACGTCTAGAGCAAATTAATAAATATTACAAAACTGATATCCTGATTGGACAGAATACATATAATGCAGTAAAAGGTCGTATTACGGCACGAATAGTTGACCGGGTAGCGGTTAAAGGGAAAAAAGAAGGCGTCCTGATTTACGAGTTAATCGGGTTTGAGAATGAAACTGATGAGGCTCACAGGCTTCTCATTGAATTATATGGGGAGGCTTTTGAGCTGTACCAGACTCAAGATTGGACTGGTGCGATAAAGGCTCTGTCCAGAGTTCTAAAGGATTTTCCGGAAGATGGTCCTTCAAAAATCCTTATGGAACGCTGTGTTGTTTATTCCAAAAATCCGCCAGTTGATCATTGGGATGGTATTTATTTTGCAATTTCCAAATGATTCTCTATTCGACACTCGGATTAGACAATTTAAGATATTCAGATATTGAAAGCCTGTTCGTAGTTTTTATTATTTTTGTTTTGTGCTTTATATTATATCTTATTGCTCTTATAAAGCATCTTTGCTCAAATCAAAGCGTTCAGTAGTGCCGAGAGCAGGGCTACTACTCTGGCTACTTTTTATTCGCGCCTACGGAGCTGGATTATTTTTTAATCTTTCATAAAATCAAAATCCTAAAAAATAAGGCTCTGAATTAACTCCAGAGCCTCAAGGGGTCATGAAACTATTTCATATCCAATACGCTGGAATCGTAAAATTCAGGAGCTTTGTAAGCTAATAGTTCAATACAGGTCGCGGCTAGAGAACTTATTCCTAATCCAGTTTTGAGTTCTGTTTTATATTCTCCCTTGCTTGCCGGATCATAAATGATACATGGCACAGGGTTTAATGAATGACTTGTTTTAGCACAAGCTTTACCGTTCTCATCATGTTTTATTTTACCAGCTTTATCATGTTCAAGCATGTCATCAGCATTGCCGTGGTCAGCAGTGATAACTAAAACGCCGCCAACTTTTTCGAGAGCTTCGCGAACACGGTTTATAGCGATATCAAGAGCTCCGAGAGATACTAATACAGCCTGAAAATTTCCAGTATGCCCGACCATATCGCCATTCGGATAGTTCAGGCGGATCATTCCATATTCACCACTTTCGATAGCGGCGACCACTTTGTCGGTGATTTCCGCGGATTTCATCCACGGACGCTGTTCGAATGGAACTACATCAGATGGAACTTCAATATAATCTTCCAGCTTGTCGTCGAATTTACCGCTTTTGTTACCGTTAAAGAAATAGGTAACATGACCGAATTTCTGAGTTTCACTTATCGCTAATTGTTTTTCGCCACAAGCACAAAGGTATTCGCCCATAGTACGGTCGATTTTAGGTGGTGTAACCAGATATTTTTTCGGAATATGCAAATCGGCATCGTATTCCATCATACCGGCATAAATAACATCAGGTATTCTGACACGGTCAAACCTATCAAATTCGGCACCCTCATCAAAAGCCATAGTGATTTCCTGTGAGCGGTCGCCGCGGAAATTAAAGAATATAAAAGCGTCACCATCTTCAACCGTACCGATTGCTTTGTCTTCGTCAGCTATAACAAATGGCGGCAGATCCTGATCAAGAATACCGGGATTTTTAGCACGTAAATCTTCAATAGCTTCGCGCGCACTTTTGTATAAAGACCCTTCGCCAAGCACATGAGTTTTCCAGCCCTTGCGAACCATATCCCAATTGGCGTTGTAGCGATCCATAGTAATAACCATACGACCGCCACCGGAAGCAATTTTATAGTCGGCATCGAGCCCGGTCAGGAATTTTTCAAAAGGATCGATGTATTCCAAAGCGGAAGTCGCCGGAACATCACGTCCGTCAAGCAGAATATGAACGCGAGCTTTGCTAATACCTTCAGCTTTGGCTTCTTTGAGCATAGCTTTTAGATGATTGATATTGCTGTGAACATTGCCGTCAGAAAAAAGTCCGAGAAAATGCAGCGTACTGTTCTTTGTTTTACAGTTAGCGATGATTTCTTTCCAGGTATCGCCTTGAAACATGTTCTTGGATTCAACAGCGTCTTCGACCAGTTTTGCACCTTGCGCGAAAACTCTTCCGCAGCCGATAGCATTATGTCCGACTTCACTGTTGCCCATATCTTCATCCGAAGGCATTCCCACAGCCGTACCGTGTGCCTTTAATTCGGTAAAAGAACAGGTTTTTATCAGATTATCTAATTCGGGGGTATATGATTTAAGGAAAGCATCACCATCAGTGTATTTACCAAAGCCGACACCATCCATAATCATTAAAACTACAGGACCTTTACGCCGCGTAAAGGAAGGATTCTTCTTCAAAGCTTCTAACATCTTATCTCCTTGGCAAATTGTATTAGGCGCGTTTGCCAGGGGTTCTTGCTTGATGAACTCCGCGTTCACTTGATCTTACAAATTCGAGAAATTCGATAACTTCAGGAGTCTGCTCTAAATCTTCTTCTATTTTAGCCATCGCGTTGCTCGCGTTAAGTCCTGAACGGAAGAATATTTTGAAAAGTTCGCGGAGAATTTTTATATTATTGTTGCTTATGCCAGCGCGTCTGCAACCAATTATATTGATTCCCATAATGTTACCATTACGACCTTCGGCCATAACAAATGGTACAATATCCTGAGAGAATACAGAACAGGCACTAATCATTACCAGACGCCCGATTCTGCTGAATTGATGAATCCCGGAATATGCGGAAAGAACCGCACGGTCACCTACTTGAGCATAACCGGCAACAGATGAACAGTTGACCATGATAACCCCATTGCCGATAATACAATTGTGTGCGACATGACAATTATTCATAAAATAACAATTATTACCGATAATGGTACGAGTATTTTCTTTGGTTCCGCAATGGACAGTAGCACCTTCACGAAAAGTATTTCCATCACCTATGTCTAAAAAAGTTTTTCCACCGGCAAAACTTAAATCTTGAGCGTTTTGTCCAAGCGCGGCAAAAGGATGGATTGTATTGTTTTTACCAATAGTTGTATAACCATCGATATTGCATTGGGACAAAAGCTTTGTGCCTTCACCAATTTTAACATTAGGGCCGACATAACAAAGTGGACCAATCTCAACACAATCAGCAATCACTGCTTTAGGGTCAACAACAGCAGTTGGGTGTATCTTAGGCATAAAATTATCCTTGTAATTATTTAACAGTTGCATGAATTTATATAAACATCATTAATATAGCAGTTAATTCCTATAGAAAAAATCTAATCAGAGAAAAAGCATCTTTTTTTTACATTTATTTCATTACTAAATATTTGCAACGCGGTAAAGCAATTATACAAAAATAAAGATTAAGGGCGAGTTGCAGAAATAAATAGTGAGCCGGCTATTGACGAGAAAATAGGAATTTTTTCCAAAGCCGAACAAAACGGGAGCATGATTGGAAGCATAAAACCCGGAATGGCTGGATGCAGGAAATCAAAGGCTTTAATATTTACTGCAGAGAATCCATACTTTAACATTTTTTTCTTTAAAGACCATGCAAAAAAAGCAGTTTCGTCAGGAGAATCTCCCAACATCTTTTTTAAAAATGGAATGTTTTTTTGAAGTGCGATTTGCGGATTCAGCATATTAGGTTCAGTGAAGTGTAAAGTTCCCCCCGGACGTAATACCCTAAATATTTCTTTCAAGGCTTTGTCTATTTCCAAATGATGTAGAACTGAACTGCCAATCACCGCATCAAAAGAATTGTCGTCAAAGCCCATATCATAGGCGTTTTCAAGCATAAACTCCACATTCTCGAGAGGAACTTCAATTTTTGCTTGCTCCAGAAGCTCTGCTGAAATATCAATAGCGCTTATTGCCGCTCCTGATTTTGCCGCCTCTTTTGTAAAATATCCCGTACCGCAACCGAGCTCAAGAACTTTCATGTCCGCTTGAAGATGGGATGTCAACATTTTTACCCGGCGCTGCCAACGCAACTTGCCTGCTGGAGAATCCCAGTTCCATACGTCTCCGGCACCAGCTTTGCTCAGCACTTTCCCGTGTTCTATTTCATGTTTAAGTCTGTCGTCTGTCATTAAATGCTTCGTTTGCTTTGTTCATTATAGATTTCAACTAAAATATCTTCTATTCCATATTGATATTTCCAGTCAGGATAGTGATTTTGAAATTTACGGACATCACTTACATACCATATATGATCGCCAATCCGATTGCCATCATCATATTTGTAATTCATCTTTTTGCCACAAATCTTTTCACATAGTTCAATAGCTTCAGTCATCGAACAATTGCTGTGACGGCTACCTCCTGCATTATATACTTCGCCGGCTTGAGGGTTCTGGTAGAAATTCCAGAACATATTAACTAAATCATTGCTGTGGATATTATCACGAACCTGCTTCCCTTTATAACCAAACACGGTATATTCTCTACCAGTAATAGCGCAAAGCATCAAATAAGCCAAAAAACCGTGAAGCTGTGTTCCTGAATGCCCGGGGCCGGTCAAGCATCCGCCTCTGAATACTCCGGTCTTAATTCCGAAGTAACGACCATATTCCTGCACCATGACATCCGCGGCGGCTTTCGATGCGCCGAAGAGTGAATGTTTGCTTTGGTCAATGCTCATTGATTCGTCAATACCGAATTCAGCGTAAGGGTGTTCTTTTTCAAGCTCCCAGCGTTTCTCAAGTTCTACCAGAGGTAAACGGTTAGGGGTATCGCCATAAACTTTATTGGTTGAAGTAAAAATAAAAACCGCTTCGGGAGTATTGTTCCTGACCGCTTCAAGCAGATTTAAAGTACCGTTAGCGTTTACTGAAAAATCCATGAACGGATCATTAGCCGCCCAATCGTGCGATGGCTGCGCCGCGGTATGAATAATGAGTTTTATATCTTTTGAGAATTCAGCGAATATATTATTTATTTTATCATAATTCCTGATATCAACACTGTAATGATGGTAATTTGGAATTTCTTCTTCCAGCCGTTTTCTCTGCCACTCGGTTGATGCCTCATTGCCAAAAAACTCTTTCCGCATGTCGTTATCTATGCCAATTATTGAAAAACCTTTATTTGCCAGAAATCTAACAGCTTCAGCGCCAATCAGCCCAGCGGAACCTTTAACAAAAGCAATATACATAATAC
>JAHOYW010000318.1 GCA_019038735.1 Victivallales bacterium
AAGTAATTATAATGATAAATATAACATCAAACTTAAGTCTGTTGTTTTTGGGAGCTCTAATGTTAATTGGTGGATGTCAACATCGTTATGGATATAAATATAAAAATCTCGAAGCATGGGCAGTGTCTGATCAAGCAGATGAGAGTAAGATAAGACCTCATCTCATATCATCTATACCTCATGAGCCAATTCCTGAACTAATGGTAATGATTGACGGTAAGGAAATATATTTGAGGCAATCATTAACTAAAAATGAAGTTCTGGACTTTATAAAAAGAAACAAAATCAAGCACGAGTTTTCGGCAGTGCCAGACTGGAAAGAAGTGACGATCCCTGAGGACATGGATAAAATAGAAATTGTATTATATGCTAAAAATGATGGGCTGGTTCAACTTTGGTTTTCTGAACAGCTCCTTGTGGAATCGGTGTATGATGGAAAGGGTGAAAGCTTAAAAATTGCTTCGCCAAAAAACAAAAAATATTACTCCATGCCCATAACTGTGCTACAAATGAAGGAGATTTTCGGCGAACCTCTGGAATCTATGAGTGCTCCTAGTATCAAATAGAGAAAGTATTTATAATGAATAATATGAAATTAAAAATAAGTTTGTTGATTTTGGGAGCTCTGGTGTTAATTGGCGGATGTCAACATCGTTATGGATATAAATATAAATAATCTCGGACGGAGCCATACACGAACAAAAGTTCTCGGACGGAGCCATATTCTCGGACGGTATTCCGGTCGGAGTCATACGGACCGGTCGGAGTCATACATGTTTACCGGTCGGGACCGGTCGGAGTCATACATGTTTATTATATCTATTTTGACGTTATGCTACGCTTCACTGCCAACGTAACGTTGGCCTCTGCGGCTAAAGCCTTGTGAGCTTGATCTTGGAATTTTTAAAAAGTTTTACACCTCAATTTTGAGCTTTTTTATAGCAAAAAATGCAAAATTGATATTTTTAGCATTTTTGTATGATTTTTCAATAATTTAATAAGGAACTAATGGGCTGTTTAAAATTCACAGAAATAGCCGGGACGCCGACAGCCGCTTATGGTCGTCCTGTCCAAAAATTCAAACCACAAATAAAAAAGGCGAAAAAGAGGTAATTTGAGGAGTAAAATACAAGTTGAAATTCAGTGATTTTTCAATAATTCAAACAATTTACGATTCAAGCTTAAAAATACAGCTCTAAAAGTCCTGAATTTTATAGAACAGGATGTAATACGTAACAAGACCAAATTTTGTCCAGACTTCGGTGCTAAAGAAGTCTGTAGCCCATAAAACATCTTTATCAGCCCATGACATACCACCGTGTTCACGGTCTCCAGAAAGATTTATAAGCGCAATTTAAAAGAATCGCTTATTTTTTTTGCTATTTGTACCTGCTTAAGCTATATTAGTGTTGAGGCTGTTGCAAAAGCCTCGATACTTGTAATTTTTTTTATTTTTTTGAGGTATTTTTTATGTTATGCGATATATGCAATAAGCATGAGGCAACTATTCATATTCAAGAAGTTATAAACAGCAAAAAAAAAGCAATGCACTTGTGTAGTGAATGCGCCGTTAAAAAATCACAGAATGATCCGTCTTTTGATTTTGGCGGTTTTAATCTGGCTGAAATGCTTTACAATATTTCCGAATCTCAAAGCGGTTTCCCCGGACTGTCGCCCATATCTGAAAATGAAACCCTGGATGAAAGCAAGGAAACAGAATATCTAAAATGCGGCAATTGTCAATGGACACTTAAAACTTTGCGCCGAACAGGCAGGGTTGGCTGTCCTGAATGTTACAATGTCTTTCGTGAAGCCATTGACAACGCTCTGGAAAACATGCATCGCGGCAAACTTCACGTCGGCAAAAAACCAGGAAGTAAAAGTACGGATAAATCTTCAAATTTCATGTTAAAATTAATGAAGCTGCAGAAAAAACTCGACGAGCTTGTGCAACGCGAGGAATACGAAAAAGCCGCTGAAATTAGAGATAAAATCAATAGTCTGAAAAAGAAAATAAACGCGCCAAAAGCAAAAAAGAAAAATGCCTCTAAATAAAATAGATAAATTATTGGAACATGATGTAAGCTGGCTGCTGGATTCCGGTCCTGACGGAGACATCGCGATTAGTTCGCGCATACGTCTTGCCCGCAATATTCAAAGCCTGCCTTTCCCGATCGCCGCGACAGCCGGTCAGTTAGAGCAAATTCAAACTGCTGCTGAACTGGCACTAAAAAAATCTAAAGTTATCGGCAAAGAATATTTAGATATCCATATGTCAGATTATTCTGAACTTGATCGTCAAATATTACTTGAACGCCGTTTAATCAGCAGTGAATTTGTAGAAAAAAAAGAGCACACCTCATTATTTGTTAAACAAGACGAATCATGCGCAATAATGATTAATGAGGAAGACCATATACGCATTCAGGCTTTATGCCCGGGTTTACAGTTGTTTAAAGTCTGGGAACAGATTAATAAACTTGATTTGGAACTGGAAAAATCCCTGCCCTACGCCTATGATTCTCAACTAGGTTATTTGACCTCATGCCCGACCAATGTTGGAACGGGTATGCGAGCATCAGTAATGCTACATCTGCCGGGACTGGTGCTTTCTGAAAGAATTAACGCGGCTATTCAAGGAGTCAGTAAACTGGGGCTGGCTGTACGCGGAATTTTTGGTGAAGGCACTGATAATCGCGGTAATTTATTTCAAGTATCCAATCAAAGCACGCTGGGAGAATCTGAAACTCATATTATTGATCGTCTCAGCACAGTTATCACGCAATTAGTTATGCATGAAAAAAATTGCCGACTTAGTCTGCTCAAAAACAAAAAACACTTCTTATTAGACCATATAGGACGATCTTACGGTCTGCTGCGTCATGCCTACACTTTATCCAGTGAAGAAGCCTTAAATTCACTCTCTGATATTCGTATTGGAGTAGATATGGGAATGTTTAATTCAATTGATTTGCATACCGTCAATAAATTATTCATGACTATAAACCCTGCTCACTTACAAAAATTTGCGCAAAAAGAATTAAATTCTCAAGAAAGAGATATTTTCCGTGCCGCTTTTGTACGCAAACAACTCAAAAACGCCAAGCACTCCCAGGGAGAATAAATGGAAAACATTTATGCTATTTTATTGTCATTTCTTGAAATGACCTTTACTTTTGTCAGCTTAGCCTTGCTGCACAGCCAGCGCAAAACTATTGGCAGCAGCGTTTTTTATATTTCCATTGGCTTACTCTTTTTATTCATGCAGTTCGTCAGTGCGGCAGCTATAAAAGTTAATGTCGGAGTTTACGGATTGGAGTTTTATGTCGGCAGTACGGTTTTGTTTCTCCCGTATTTGGCGGCTCTGCTTTTAGTGTATCTAACCGAAGGAACTCTCGCCGCGCAAAGAATGATTGTAGGTGTAATTATTGCTTTCGGAATGTTTTTCTATCTGGTAACCCTTACTCGTCTCCAATGTGACTGGATGGGATTTGCTATTTCTCAGGGAATTGCCGCAGATTCACTTCATTACCTGCTGAATGCGGCAAGAGCTTCAATAACAAGCTCGACTCTTGCGCAAATCCTGGACTTATTCATATTGGCAATAATCTTTCAGCGATTACGAAATTCAAAATTTAATTTGTTTATTTGTATTCTCGGATCATTGATCTGCACATGCCTTATTGATTCTTTTGTTTATCTGACGGTTAGCGGCGGGCTTCAAAATTACTGGTGGGTTCACATGAACAATTCATTCTTCATCAAAGCGATCGCGTCAATATGGCTGGCTTTTTTAATTACAATTTATATGTACAAAATCGAAAAAAATATTGATGTCGAGGAACACAGTTCCCTAGATATTATCTTCGCGTTTTTTGGTGGTTACGGCAAGGCCAAAGCTTTAGAACATGATTTGCGTGAATGGGAGGGACGCTATAGAATGGTAGTTGAAAACGCCAGTGAAGCAATTTTCCTTCTTGATAATTCCGGGCAGATTATTGATGCCAACCTAGCGGCGGTAGAAGTGTTGGGAGCCGACAACGCGAATGATGTTCTCGGCATAAAGTTACTCAATATTCTCCAAGATGACCAAGGAAATCCGGTCAAAGCCCTGGTCGAATACTCAAATCCATTCGGCATCGGGGGAGATGCGAAAATTATCCGCTTCAACGCTTTCGTCACCGCTGAGCATAAGGTCCGCAAAAATCTCAATGTTACTTTATCTGCACTAAATTTTGAAAATGAGATAGTTCTTCTGCTCCTAGCTAGAGATATTACTGAAGAAAGTAAACTGGCTGCGGAAAAAGTCAAGCTGGGAGAACAGCTTGCCCATTCTCAACGCTTGGAAGCCGTAGGAAAACTTGCCGGCGGCATCGCTCATGATTTCAACAATTATATCCATGCAATACTGGGACATCTTGATCTTGTCAGGATGATGTTTGAAACAAAGGACGAAACAGTAAATAAGCATTTGGAAAAAATTGGAGAAATTTCAGAACAGGCAGGAGAATTAACCAGCAAGCTGCTCGGATTTGCCCGTAAAGGTAAATATCAGGAACAGCAAGTCGACCTAAATGCCTTGATTGAAAAATCAGTCGACCTCTTTATGCCGAAAAGTAAAAAGAATCTTGAACTAAAACTAGGCCTAGGACCTGAAAAAATGATTATTAGCGGCGACAGCATTCAACTTCAGCAAGTCATACTTAACCTGATGCTCAACGCCATGGACGCGATGAAAGACATAGAGAAAAGAGAATTACAGATAATGGTGGATAAAGCCTCAAATTGCAAAATAAAATTACTACCGCCAAGTCCTGATACTGATATAGATTCATTCTATGTGATTTGTGTAAAAGATAATGGTTTAGGAATAGATGACGATACTATGAAGCATATTTTCGATCCATTCTTCACCACTAAACCTGTCGGAGAAGGCACCGGTATGGGACTGGCTATGGTTTATGGAACAATCACCAACCATCACGGCTGGGTACAGGTAGTAAGCAAAATCAACAAAGGAACAAAGTTCTACCTATTTCTGCCGAAAGTAAAATAAATTAAAAGTGGAAAACTAAATTAGTCTTTTTTCTTTATCTATTCAAATGTCTGAAATACTTAAATAATCCTTTGATTCCATGCTGTTTAACGTAATCCCGAATAAAACGATAACCGCCACCGTAAACTGCATTACTGTTTGCGTTCATGCGTTTATTCATATATTCTTGACCGTAAATATCGTTTATCCGTGTCGCGAAATATTCTGCCCAACCCTCTTTTATTTTTAAATCTTTTATTTTAGGAAAATTTCCCTGCATCCAGTCGTGCCCCAGTTCATGCGCGCAAACCTCTATGAATTTACGTTTCGGCAAAGCTGATAAAATAAAAATTGTATAACGCTCATTTGTCCGTTTTTTTGTAGTTTTGTCCTCACGTCCTTTTAGTAAAGAATATTTTGTTTCTGTCTTCGTATTGATAGTATAATTGTGTTTAAATAAACCCATTTCCATACCAGGCTCATAATTGGCGGATGCTTTGCGCAAAGTTTTTGCATCAACTAAACGAAAACGTATTGTATGATTTGTCGCCCACCCCAGTTTACTGCGCACTTTTGCTCTTATCTTATCAAATAACTTTTTCCCTTCTGCTTCAGAAAAAATCGCTGTCTTTGCGCATTTTGCTCCTAGAAAACGTCCATCCTTCAAGTGAGTTCCTGAAGCAACAGGCAAGGAACAGGCAAAACATTTTGGCAAAGATCCACAACTCTTACAATACACCTTATCTCCAGCGGGAACTTTAATTACTACGCCTTGATGGAAAGGTTTATTGCATAAAACGCATTTGGGCAAAGTCGTTTCTACGCACTTTTTGGAACAATAGAATTTATCTTTTTTCTTAAACGACCCAGTCAAACAGCGTTTACCACAGGCAGCGCATATTGGTTTAATTTTATCAAAACATTTTTGAGAACAAAATGTTTTCCCTTTGGATTTAAAATATTTGCCGCGAATCTTTTTCCGGCAGATCGAACAACGCAAAGTCGCCGCTGTAAGCTGGAAAGTAAATAAAAAAAATAAAAAGATAAATAAATATTTTCGCATAAGATCAATTATTTCTTTGTGGTTGAAATATTGCAGCCTATTGATAATAATTTTTCCACGACATTTTCGTAACCGCGGTAAATTACGTCAGCGGAGTTGATCGTGCTTTTGCCCTTGGCGCACATGGCGGCAATAAGCATTGCCATTCCAGCACGGATATCGGGGCTGGACATTTGCATGCCATGCAGTTCGCCTGGACCGTTAATGACCACGCGATGGGGGTCACAGACTATCGCTTTCGCGCCCATGCTCATGAGGCGGTCAACAAAATAAATACGGCTTTCAAACATTTTTTCAAAAAACAAAACCGAACCTTCCACTTGAGTTGCCAGAACAATCGCGACACTCATCAAATCCGAAGGAAATTGCGGCCATGGACCATCTGAAATAACCGGACAATGCCCGTCAAAATCATCAATAACTTTCATTTTCTGATTCGCCGGCAGATAAATATTGTCATGATTGAGCTCTATCTCCACGCCCAAACGCTCAAAAACACGACGAGTCATCCAGTAATGTCGGGGAGTAGTTCCTTTCAAGGTCAATTCGCCACCGCAAACTGCGCCCAAAGCTAAAAAACTTCCAGCTTCAGTATGGTCGCTGACAATATGATGTTCCGCGCCGTGCAGTTTTTCAACACCTTCGATTTCCAATGTATTACTGCCTAATCCGCTGATTTTAGCACCCATTTTATTGAGCAGTTCAGCTAAATCGCTTACATGTGGTTCAGACGCGGCGTTGCGGATTATAGTTGTACCTTCAGCCATAACCGCAGCCATCATAATCTGTTCTGTAGCAGTAACACTGGCTTCATCTAAAAATAATTCACAACCGACAAGACGATCTTTAGCTGTAAAAATAAAATCTTTATCACTATCGACTTTTACACCGAGTTTACGCAAACCATAAAAATGTCCGTCCAGACGGCGGCGTCCAATAAGATCTCCTCCCGGCGGAGAGATGACAGCTGTGCCGCAACGAACAGCTAGAGGACCAGCAAACAGAATAGAAGCTCGTACCCTTGAGCACAATTCTTCATTAATCGTTGATTTGGCAAATTTTTTCGCTTCAATTTCTATAATATTATTATCGAAATTAACATCAAGCCCTAAGCTTTCCACAATTTCCAGCATGACGCGGACATCAAGAATATTCGGGGCATTATGCAAAATAACCTTTTCATCAGTCAACAAAGTAGCGGCAATCATTGGCAACACCGCATTTTTGTTGCCGCTTATCGTAATTTCCCCTTTAATCGGAGACTTACCTTCAATATACAAAGTATTCATAATTCAGTTACCAGTTATCAGTTACCAGTTATCAGAAAAAACACAAACGACAAATATTGATAACTGAAATACTTCTGTTTATATAAAAGTAACAAGAAAAGTCTGCTTTTTCAAGTCTTAAGTTGTAAAATTATTCACTATAAGGTATTGTAATGCTATACAATAAAACGTCATTTAAGGCTCGACAGAGTCTCGCCCTCCATGGGTAATTTTTATTTGACGATATTTGTGGAGGGCGAAAGTCCTCTTGAGCCGCACAGTGGAGAATTTTAATATGTCAAATTATAACGAAACGAATTGGAAAAATATCGTTTATCGCGGGGTTGAATCAGAAGAACTTGATTATAAAGCCGCGATTGACTGGAAAAAATTAAATCGGGTCGGAAAAAGCAAATTTGTCCGCCACTGCCTGGCTATGGCAAATACCAAAGGCGGCTATATTGTAGTCGGAGTCGGCGAGGATTCCGCTGGACAAGCATCACTATTCACCGGACTCACAGCAGCACAAGCCAAATCTTTCGACCCAACGACCATTGGTAATTTCGTCAATCGCTACGCTGACCCTGAAATAGATTTGACTATTGAACGTCCCGTCGTTGACGGCAAGCGTTACGCGATATTTGTTATTCGTCCTTTTTCCAATATTCCACACATTTGCGCCTATGGTTTGAATGAAGAACTCCAACAGGGAGTATTTTATATCCGCACAGCCGATGCCGCCAGCAGAGGAGCTCATCGTGCCAGCGAAATTCATACAATTATCCAACGTGCCCTGCGTAATCAACGTGAACTACTGGGTCGAATGATTCGCGGCGTGCTTTACGAAAATCGTGATATGCCAATAGAAAATGCCGCCAGTCATTTCAAAGAGGATTCCAGTAACGGCAAACAGTTTTTTCTGCGCCGTCGCAAGCCCGAAGAGAAACAAAAGCCCGCAATTTTAATGCAATTAATGATTTGCCCTGCTCAATATACAAAAGACAGATTTACTTTATCTGAGATAAAACGTGCCGCGAACAATTCACTTTCCTTATTATCGGAATCACATTTTGTGACTGAAAATGATATGAATGAGAGTTATTTTTCAAACGTTGCCCTGCGTTCCCTGCCGAATGATGAACTTAAAATGTGGCAGATTTTCAAAACCGGTATGTTTCATTACATCTCCTACTGGCCGATACCTAATAAAAAAATCAAATATCAATATATCATGCGTTTCTTCGCGGAAGCGGTCAGTTTTCTAGCTCATTTGTATTCGGAGCTAGCTTATGACGAAGAATTATTGGACATCAGTATCATGCTCAATGAAACAGAAGGTATTGAATTAAGCGAAGCACCACAGTTGAAATCGCAAAAGCATAGTGAATACCTTTGCCGCATACCTGACATCCGCATCAAGCTTGAACGCAGCGCGGCGGATTTAGCTAGTGGATACACTGAACATGCCGCTAACATTATTACAGAATTATGCGAAAGATTTAACTTCCCTGACGCGCGACACGACAATCTTCGGAAAAATATCATCGCCTGCGTAGAAAAACGTTCTTGAGCAAATATTGCGTTTACCTAATGCAAAAAATAGCACTAACGTTAGACAATTAATGCGCAAAGTGATATATTATGTTTTAAGTTAAATTTAGTTTATATAAATTAGGGTCGTGCGAAATACAAGATTTCGCACTTAAGCAATCAGTAATCAAGGGGCAGTAATCAGT
>JAHOYW010000268.1 GCA_019038735.1 Victivallales bacterium
CAAATGTCGCTAATGCTCGGCTCGACGGAGTCTCGCCCTCCAAAATCATCGCATCGAAGATACTATCCTTTAAATTGCAAATTGATTTATATTAATTTTATCCTCGGCTTCTAAATAAAAAAAAAGCTGATTACAAAAATCCTTTGTGGGGAAATTTTGTAATCAGCTTTTTAAAATTAAAATAGGGCTTAGGCTTCTAAGTGTTTAGAGGAGTAATTATGAAGAGGAGAAAATTGCGTATAGAAACTTAAAAGACCTAAACCCTAAACCTATTATTAGTGTAACACTGCTATACTACTAATGTCAACAGCTTATTTTAATAAACAAGCAAATCTTTTAGCGATGTATTAATTTTTGTAAACAAAAGCATATTTTCTTTAATTTGATAAAATCTTCATTAAAATAAGATTTACAGAAAAAACTATCATTTACTGATAACAGTATTAACAAATTTTCAAAGAACACAATCAAAAGCGGTAAATATCTTAGAAATATTCTCTCCGCTTTCAATTGACTAAATGCTATTATAGTATGATTTTTTTATTATTGCAAGTAAAAAAACAAAAAAACTAAATGTTTTTTATTCCTAAAAAAAATGTCTTACAAAAATATATTATTATAAACAAAAAAACCGTTTCCAAAAAATGGAAACGGTTTTTGATAATTTCATAAACAAACTCTATAAAGCTTGCAGTAATTTGCTGACTTGAGCTTTTTTATTGCTTGCTCTGTTTTTAGGAATAGTACCAGCTTTAGCAGCTTTATCAAATTTGCTAAAACATTCTTTAGCAATCTCTAAAGATTTTTCTTTGTCCTTAGCATCAATTGCCGTGCGAAAATTCTTTTCAACAGTTTTCAAAGCTGCTTTACATGCTTTATTGCGCATGTGTTTTCCCGCATCGGTACGAACTCTTTTCATTGCTGATTTGTTACCTGACATAATTTATTCCAACCCTTTTTTTATTTTATTAATATAATTTTATATTAGTATGAGACACTAATCAAGGCTAGTAAAGATTGCATAATTTTTCACAGAATCAAGCTTTTTGTATAAAAAACAGAAGTATTTACTCCAACAATTAAGATTTTACATAAAAAAACCGTATTATTCAATAAAATTAGACTAAAGAATTTGCTACTTTAGATTTGAAGGTTTATATTAGTTCACTATAACAGATACAAATTTGGCATTTCTATGCGACGCGGAAAGTGGGTAAGTTACCCGCTTTTTTTTATCAAAAAAAAGCATGAGAAATATAACTTATAAATTGTAGATAAGGACTAAGACGATGAACAATGAATTATTAACAATTCTTGAATACCTTGAACAGGAACGCGGAATAAGCCGTGAAGTTTTAGTGCAAGCCGTTGAGTCCGCCTTATTGTCAGCCTCCCGCAAAAGTATTCATCCGGCCAGCGAGTTAAAAGTAAAAGTTGATGCAGCAACTGGTGATATTAAAGCATGGGCACATTTGACCGTAGTCGATTCTTTTCCTAATAACGATCAGTTAATCCTTGCTCGTGCTCAGGAGAAATATCCTGATGTTAAAGTCGGCGATGAGCTTGATTGGGAAGTTACTCCTAAAAATTTCGGACGTATAGCGGCACAAACCGCGAAACAAGCAATCATGCAGCAGCTTCGTCGTGCGGAAAAAGAAAATGTTAAAGCCGAATTCGCTGAACAGATCGGCAAAATAATCAACGGGGTAGTCAGACGTTTTGAAAGTGGAAATATAATTATCGACTTCCATAAAGCCGAAGGCATACTCACTTCTAAAGAAAAAATCTACGGCGAACAGTATATGGCTGGCGACCACATAAACGCTTTATTGATTGAAGTGGATACGAATACATCCGGTCCAAGTCTGGTTGTTTCACGGACTCATCCTGATTTCGTCCGCCAGTTATTTGAGCGTGAAGTATCGGAAATACATGATGGCATAGTTGAAATCATACGCATTGCCCGCGAAGCTGGCAGTCGCTCTAAAATATCTGTAAAAAGCAATGCTGACCGGGTTGACCCGGTAGGAGCATGTGTTGGGATGCGCGGCACTCGCGTCAAAAACGTTACTACCGAGCTTAGTGGTGAACGTATTGATATTATTCCTTACGATGAAGACATAAAGCAATATGCAATGAACGCCCTGCAGCCGGCGAAAGTTAAATCAGTTGAAGTCAATGAGGCTGGAAATGAATTAATTGTTTATGTTACAACGGATCAGTCTCGCCTGGCATTTGGGAAAAAAGCTCAAAATGTGCGTTTATCATCTAAATTAATTGGGTGGAATATCAATATCCAAATCATTGAACCTAAGAAAGAAGAAAGTATGAAAGATAAAATCCACAAAGCGTCAGCCGCGCTTGCTGAAACTGCGGGTACATCTGAAAATACCGCTTTTAAACTGGTCAGCAACGGCTATGTATCGCTCGAAGGTATAATCGCCGCCGGACAAGAAGAAATACTGGCAATTGAAGATATTGATACAGAAGAAATAAATAAAATTTTTGCCAGCGTCGAAGCTTCGGCAGAAGAAAAATAGATAAAACGAAAGGACATCCGAGTGAAAAAAGTAAAAGTAAAAGATCTTGCTAAAAAATATGGTACTTCTCCAAAGAAGATTCTTGCGGAGCTGGAAAATGAAGGCATTAAGCTGGAATCCGGCAGTAGCCCTGTCCCTCTTGATATGCTTGAGCTGCTTGAAGAACACCTTGATGAAGTTTTCAACAAACATAAAAAAATGTCTTCCAAAAATTCTTCTTCAACTCAAAGCAATGAAGAAACAGAAGTTCATATAAAATCTCCGATTATTGTCAAACAATTAGCAGAAATACTGAATAAAAAGCCTAACGAAATCATCGGAGAATTGATGAAACTCGGCGAATTGGCGAGTATAAACCAGTCTCTTAGTGAAGAAACTGCCAACAAAATCTGTAAAGGCTTTGGAATTAAACTGCTTATTGACCATAGAGATAAAGACGAACATAATATCCACGGTGAAGACAGCGATTTATTTGATGATTTACCGGACAAGCTTGAAGATTTACTTGAACGCCCGCCGATAGTAACTTTCCTCGGACATGTTGACCACGGAAAAACATCTTTGCAGGACAAAGTTAGAAATACTGTTGTCGCTGATGGCGAAGCTGGTAAGATCACTCAACACATCGGAGCTTCTCAAATAGAATTCCATGGTAAAAAAATTACATTTATTGATACTCCAGGTCATGAAGCATTTACCCAGATGCGTGCCCGCGGAGCGAACGTTACCGATATCGCGATTCTCGTAGTCGCCGCGGATGACGGTTTTAAGCCACAAACCATTGAAGCACTCAATCACGCGAGAGCCGCAAAAGTTCCGATTATTGTAGCTATCAATAAAATTGACCTGCCAGCAGCTGATCCTGATAAAATTTTACTGCAGATGCAGCAAAACGAATTGATGAGTGAAGATTGGGGCGGCGATGTTGGAGCAGTTAGAGTTTCTGCTGAAACTGGCGAAGGCTTAGATACTTTACTTGAACGTATTCTGCTGGAAGCTGAACTATTGGAACTGAAAGCTAATCCAAATAAACAGGGCAAAGCTCTTGTACTCGAATCTCAAGTGGAAGTAGGTTTGGGCGCGACATCCAGCGTCCTTGTTCAGGAAGGTACTTTAAAAATGGGTGATATTGTCCTCGCTGATGAATCTTTCGGTAGAGTTAAATCACTATTTGATGAACACGGCAAGCAAGTCCAAAGCGCGGGTCCAAGCGATCCAGTCAAACTTGTCGGTCTTTCCGGTGCTCCAGGTGCCGGATCAAGCCTCAGAGTCTGCAAAAAAGAACGCGATGCCCGTAACGAGGCAGAACGCCGCGCTCATGAAAACAAACAGGTAAATCTCTCCAAGGGAACAATCTCTTCTGTTGAAGATTTGTTTAGCAAAATTAATACTGACAATAAAAAAGCTCTTCAAATTATCATAAAATCAGACGTCCGCGGTTCAGGCGAAGCGATTCAGGATTCACTAAACAAACTGCCTTCTGAAAAAATTGAAGTTGATGTTATTGTGAATACTGTCGGCGCAATCACGGAAAATGATATTATTCTCGCGGCTGCGTCCAAAGCAATTATTGTTGGATTCCATGTCAAAGTTAACCCCGGCGTTAACGACCTAGCGAAAAAGGAAGGCGTTGAAATTCGCTTGTATAGCATCATTTATGAATTACTTGAAGATATTACCGCGGCTTTGACTGGTCGTCTTGAGCCGGACAAACGCGAAAATGATCTTGGAGAAGCCAAAATCCTGCAGATATTTGAGGTCAAAAAAGGCATCAATGTTATAGGCTGTATGGTTGAGCAAGGATCAGTCAAGGTAGGCACTAATGCCCGTGTGTATCGGAATAAAGATTTGATTTATCAGGGTGAAGTTACTTCATTACGCCGTTTCCAGGACTCCGTCAAAGAAGTAAAAGCCGGTCTTGAATGCGGTATCAAACTTGATAACTTCATGGATTTTGAAGAAGGCGACTCAGTTAAATTCTTCGAAATTGAATTGCGAAAAGCAAAACTGTAAATATTTGGAGTTTTGACATGGCCGGAAGCAATAGAATTGTCAGAGTGAATGAACTCTTGAAACGCGAATTAAGTAATTTAATTAACCTGAAAAATATCGCGCCAACGAATTCCATTTTAGTCTCAGTTACCGAAGTAAAAACTACTAGTGACTTACGCAAAGCTCTGGTTTTTATCTCTGTCTTTGGTGGCGATGACGAAATTGAAAAAGAAGTTATACAAGCTTTAAGAAAAAAACGAGTTGAACTCCAACATGATATTTCACTGGTTATTACTTTAAAATTCACACCGGTATTGAGATTTGAACTTGACAAGCGTCTAGCTGCCGGTGACAGAATATTTGAGCTTTTAGGAGATGTTAATGACGATGGAGAAGAATAAAATAAACCCCGAAAAAGCTGCTGAACTACTCAGAAAATATAATAATTTCCTGATAGTAACTCATGAAAATCCTGATGGAGATGCATTAGGTTCAAGCTTTGCTCTTTTACTATACCTCCAGCTCGCAGGGAAAAATGTTCAACTTCTACTGCCTGAACAAGTTCCTGAAAAATATACTAATTTCGCACCAGCTGGCAATCTTACTTATGCTACTGGTCTGGATTGGGCAAACTTTGATTTTATGATATACATAGATACCCCGATGCCGCAACGCGCCGCACTGTCTGAGTTGAATTTCAAGAACATCCCACTGCCGTCACTGAATATCGACCATCACCCGGATAATATAAATTATGCTCAATGGAATCTGGTTATTCCTGAAGCCGCTGCCGCCGCCGAAATCATCTTTATGATTTTAAAAGCTGATGCAGAGCTGAAAATCACGCCGGAGATCGCCAGTTTATTGATGCTGGGAATAGTTATGGATACCGGTGCTTTTCGTTTTGATAACAGCTCCCCGCAAGTAATGCGCCACGCCGCTGAACTTCTGGAGTTAAATGCGGATTATCATCATATAATCAATGAAATGTTCTTTTCAGTACCACTGTCTCAGATTCAATTTCAAGCTGAATTAATCTCAAATCACCTCAGAAAAGCATGTCTCGGAAAATTAGCATGGTTTTTCGTACCGCCAGCATTAATAGAAAAATATGATGTCAACATGCGCAATACAGAAGGACTTATTGAATCTCTCCGGGTCATTTGCGGAACTGAGATTGTCGTGATTATGCAAGAACATAAAATGGGATATAAAATATCCATGCGCTCAAAAAATCCGAAATATTCTGTCGGAAGCATCGCCCGCAAACTCAACGGCGGTGGTCATGAAATGGCAGCCGGCGGATTGATTAAGACTTCCACTCTGAAAAGTGCCGAAAAAATATTAATTACGCATGCTGAAGGAGTATTCAATGCGGTATAATTCAAAAAAACACCATTTACCACCATTTAAAACTGATGGCATTCTGCTGGTCGATAAACCAAAAGAATGGACTAGTTTTGACGTCGTCAATATGATTAGAAGCCGCTTCAATATCCCGAAAGTCGGGCATTGCGGCACCCTTGACCCCGCTGCCAGCGGCTTGCTGGTTCTGGTACTGGGTAAATTCACCAAGCTAAGTCAAAAATTCAGCGGCGAAGATAAAGTCTATCAATCCGATATGTTACTCGGAACTGAAACCGATTCGCAAGATATGGATGGTGAAATCACCGCCGAAAATGATTATTCGCAAATCAGCGAAGAACAAGTCAGGGAAGTGATAGCTTCTTTTGTCGGTGAGCAGGAACAAGTTCCGCCAATGTTTTCCGCCAAAAAGAAAGACGGCAAACGTCTTTACAAGCTCGCGCGTCAAGGTATTGAAGTCGAGCGCGAAGCAAAAGAAATTAACATTGAGTCAATTGATATTGACGAAATCAATTTACCGCACGCTAAGTTTACGGTAAAATGCTCGAAAGGAACTTACATCCGCACTCTGGCAGCGGATATGGGAGCAAAACTTGGATGCGGTGCTGTGCTCTTTGGATTAAGACGTACTTTGAGCGGACAATTTGATTTAAAAGATGCCGTCACTGTGGATACCTTAAAAACTTGGGAACAAGCTGACTTGGAAATTCATGTAAGAAAATTACTATTTGAAAAAATCTCAAAACTCGTATAAATTAAAAAACACGGCTAGGGACAGCCGTGGCTACATGTATTGGAGCAAAGATGTAGCCGCAGGCGCAAAACAGGGAAGTTAGAAAACATGAAAATTGATTCAAAAGATATTGATGTGGCTTTAGAAGCTGTTTTAGCTGCCGCTAAAGATGGTATATTTTCTACCGCCGACGTATTGGGACGTTTAGCAATCACTCCTGAGAACATGAAAGCTGAAGAAATACGTCTTGAACGTGAACTTGACTCAGACAATAACTTTTTCAAAGATACAGAAAAAAATATTTATGTCACGCGGGGTAAATTCTTTGCCGATCGTGAATTTATCATTACTCCAAGTGAAATAGAAATTGATAACGATATTCTTTTCCCGGGACACCGCTTTTGCATATTCTGCAATGACGAGATTTTCCCATCAGAAATAGACCTGATTGATAAAAAGAGTAAAAAAAGCCTGAAGACACGGGAATTCAAACATGAGGTTACCGAATTGATGCCTTATCATATCTTTCTCGGTTCTGAACAAATATTTGACTATTTTATCGCGGATAATCTAGCAAATAAAGCTTTGCTCGAAGAAAAAAGCTCACACCATGATGTCACTCTAAATGTTTTTGATTTGAAAGAATTTTACGCGAAAAATAAATTCACATCCGGCGATGCCCTACTGGTAAAAATTGCAGACTGGGATAAAGGAATATTCACCTTTTCTTATCATTGCGGTATGGAACGGCGTAGCTCAAATGTCAAAGCATGGACAAATGAACTTGGAAGTGCGGTGGAAATGGTCATTGACCGCTTTGAAGAATATCTGGAAATCCCAGATCAATTATGCTGGGCTTTCTTCGTCAGCGACGACCTCCTTTGGGGCAAAAATACGGGGTCTCTAGATGAATTCTACATTAAAAGCGATAGAATTGAAATTAATTTCTCCAACGCCAGTCATGCAGTTCTGGCACGCAAAATAACTACTCAAGACGATGATATGGATATTCCCCAAAATGTCGGAATTTCCAGAGGGAAAATCTCCAGTTTGAGCGAACTGCTCGAAGATGTCGACAGTCCCCTGAAAGCAGTCGAGATCGACGGCTATATTATGTCACAGTTCTATCAGGGAACTCCTGATTTTGACATCTTTTTCCGCCGTTGTTTCGGAATGAAAAAATTATCCTTCGCCGATGACGCGCAGGAAATGATCTTTCTCAATTACCTTGAAGACCGCTGGGAAACAATTTCCGCACAATATAATCTGCATGACGACAGACCAAAAGCCCAGTTACGCGAACAAGTACTCGAATTGATCGACGAACGTCTAGAACTGCTGGAAAGCTTAAAATCAATGAATATTGCCCCTGAACAGCTACCCGAGCAAGAAATGAAAAAGTTAGCTGAAGTATCAATTTATTTCATAGAATTGCTGGAAGTATTAAATTCAGAAAATAACACCCTGCAAGAAGAAGAAAGCGAAGAATTCACCGAAGCTATCGGCAGAATGGGCGACATCCAAAGCGAACAAATCGATAAAATAAACAGTTATCTGAAAATATAAGAGATGTGAAGCTGGGGGAGAATATGAAAAAAATAATTGTTATACTGTGGATTGTAATTTTACTTTCTATGGTATTCTGTACTTTAACTTATCTTAGAAAATCAATGCTTTTATTTATACTTCCAGCAATAGGAATTGTGCTTTCTTTTATTATTGAATACATACTGCACGTTAAATTCAGAAAGATACCCATGCTCAGAAGATTGCTGGCGATACCTTTTTTAACAATGGGATTAAACTGGATATGTATTTTCACTGTGACTACCTATAGAAGCCATTATCGTATTGTCATAATACCATTATCGTTTGTGTTCCTTTCTATTGGTTTCTTATTAGCATATTATAAGATGTATAAAAATAATTTGGTTTCAGACACGCATCAAGAAAACATGCTAACTGAAAAACAAATAAAAGCTATTGGCACAGGAGAAATAAATGATTTATAAACGATTAATGCTTATTGCTATTTGCTTAGGAGCAATGTACTTTCCCTGTAAAGGGGAAAATTCCAAAAAAAAGAATGTTGAAAAATGGTATATTGTCTCCAGGCATAGTGATTATATGCCTTTAAAAACTCTTTTCATAAAATATAAAGAACTAAAAGGCGCGTCTACTCCGCAAGAATTACTTGACAAACTTAAAAAAAATGGAGACGATGCTGAATTAGTGGACATATTTGCAAATCTAAAAGATAAGGAAAAGTTCAAAAAACTCAATATAAAATTTTATAAATTGACTTCAAAAAGCAAGGGGCTCGCTTTAATCTTAACAAATAAAAATACTGGTAAAGTAAAAAGTAACAAACAGGAGTCGACAAAATAAATAGTTATACCAATTTGCATTAAGAGATAGTAAAAAATAGGGCTGTAAGCTCGAAATAAACAT
>JAHOYW010000059.1 GCA_019038735.1 Victivallales bacterium
TATTTATATAAATGTTTTTTAGAAAAATCACTTAATTTTTGTTTAACAATACTTCCATTCCCCATTTTGAAATATATAACACCATCCTTTATTCTTCTAATATGACCATATTTGTAGCGTGCGAACTCTATCCCTAAGCCGATTAACTTATCATTATTTGTAGTTAAATATCTGTTGACTTCCCGACCTTTCTGAAAGGCTTTTTTCAAGTGTTGCGCATAAGATGACAAAGCTTTTGCCAAGTTGCGTTCTGTTGTAGTTAAATTTCTTACTCTTCCCGGCTCTCTTATCGCGTCCGCAAACATCTTTTCGGCATCAGTATATTTCTTTAATTCGGCAAATGCAAAGAAATTATAAATGAGCATGTCTTTACGTTTAGCAATAGTTTTCTTATAATTTTCAACACGTTTTTTTACTTCAATTTGTTTGAGCCTGTCTTCGTTTTGCTTGATTGCCAGTCTGCGTTCACGTTCTAAGGCTTCTTTTTCCAATCTGATTCTGCGCAGCTCCGCAGCTTTTATCGCTTTTGCTTCTTGAATACGTAACATTCTAATTTTCTTTTTATAGGCTGCAATGTCAGTTAAATGCTTTTTACGCAATTGTGCACGAACAGGAATAACTCTCTTTGTCTCATCCAAAGGAACATAAATTTTTAAAAGACTCTCATGTTTTTTTCGTTCTTTACCTGCTAAGAGACGAGGAAATTCTTTGAAAACTGCATCGCTCTTCGTCAAAAATTCCATTTTACTACATTTTTTAGTCTTGTAATCTGCCATTATCTGGTTGACTGCGTTTAAATATTCCTGACGGAAAGTTCTTTGAATAGGCATGGGCAAAGGAATCACAGGAGACTGAACAGCCACAATATCATCGCCTATCGGCAATATAAAAAACCACATCAGTGCTGCTCCGGCAAGTACAATAAATGCAATCATCAAGCTGGAATATATTATTAATTTTTTTCTCGGTTTTTTTAATGTGGTGTCAGTTTCATCTAAAAAAATAAGTTTTGAATCTGTAGATGTGGTTGCCCCGGCATAAAGAGGCTTCAGGTTACCAGTTGTCGTGGTATTGAAGTTCATATCTATGGGTTGACTTTTATCATCAACAGTAGCATCCTTAACGCGTGGCAGATTACCGCTTTTAGTAGAAAAAACTTTTGGAACAGGCTTGGTTGACGATAGTTTTCCGCGTCTAAACAAGCGCAAATCTTCAACTAATTCTTCGGCATCCTGATAACGCTCACTAACATTTTTTTTCATCATTTTCATGATGATTTGCCCAATCGCCTCAGGTACTTCGGAATTTACTAATTGCGGTGCCACCAAAGTAGCTTCAAGATGTTTGCGCGCAATCTCGTTAGCGGTACGCCCCTCGAAGGGAAATCTTCCAGTAACAAATTGATAGAAAGTCGCTCCCAAACTATAAATATCACTACGGACATCCATTGGTGCGCCAGTAAGATGTTCAGGGCTGATATATTGCGGAGTCCCCATAATTTCATCATCATCTTCATCATCAATATCGCCAGCCACCTTGGAAAGCCCGAGGTCAGCGAGTTTAGCGCGGTTATTTTTCGCGAGAATAATATTATCCGGCTTAATATCACGATGAATCAATTTCTGCTCTTTCCAAGCGCAATCAAGAGCTTCAGCGATTTGCTGAATAATAGTTACAGCTTTATCAATGGGAATAATTTTATCACGCTTCAATACGTCCTTCATGGTATCGCCGTTAATATATTCCATCGCGTAATAGAAAATACCTTCATCTTCACCAACGGCATAGGCTTGGACTATATGCGGATGGTTCAATTTTGCCGAGGAACGCGCTTCTTTAATAAAATTTACCACAAATTCAGCGTTATTGGCGTAAGAATCCTGCAATATTTTGAGAGCCGCTGGACGGTCCAGTGAAATTTGATGCGCCAGATACACGACTCCCATACCGCCGCGCCCAAGCTCTTCTAAAAGAGCAAAATCACCAATAACGGCACCTGTAGCCAGCCGGGCGTTAGGAACAGATACAATTTCGTCGCAATGACCACATTGTACATCCTCGCTCATCTGTTTATTCTTTGCCGAAACTACTCCTCGGCAAAAAGGACATTGAAAATGCATTTTTTATACTCAAAATAGTTTTAATTTAAATCACAAAAAAACAATTGAACGTACTATACACCTAAAGGAAGTTTTTTAAACCCATCTTTCAAAGTTTTATCATAAGAAAATGACTAATGCGATTTTTTTATAATATTTCAAAAAAATCAAAAGGTATTTGCTTCTGAGAAATGATAATTTTGAGCTGAAAATAAATCATCTCATGTAGCTGTTTGGCAAGGATGATCTGCGACCGCTGTTTCCGGGCTTCAGGACTGTTGCGGTGATATACATATCCATGGTTTCGCTCATGCCTTGCGTTTGAAAAAATCTGGTCCAAAAAGACTTCTATATGCTTGTCTTTTTTGATTGACAACACCCCCGATATAGACCCTGGCACCGTTTTTGACAATTACTTTCGTTATCAGGCTGGTAACTTTTAAGTTTTTCCGCCTGCCTTTGCCGACAAGTTGAGTGATTTCAGGATATACTTCTACTTCAATCAAGTCATTGCCAAGATAACGAGGCAAAAGTTGTAAGGACACTCCGACATCAACCATTTTATTCCCCATATCCGGCGGATCTGCTATGATTGAATACGAATTTGCTCCTATCGTCGATTTCCGTCGAGGAATAACTTGACGCAGCCAAGAAGGATCAACGACAGTTTTGCCAACCCACAAAGATGCCGGAGAACCGCTTTTTGTAACAATAAACTGCAATGAATTTGAACTAATTTGCTTAGTGCGTGAGTTAATTATCAAGCGCGGCTTATTTGTTTTTTTGTTTTTGCTGTAAGTAACTAGCTTTTTGCCATTTTTGTAAGTTGTGATCTTAATCGGCTGATTGTAACGATAAGTCAATCTGCCGGAATCACTTGTTTCCACACCGCGTTTATCAAGATCAATACGGATATTGACTTCAGGAGTAGCGGTATTGTCAAGAAATTTTCTAATCCTGACAATAGTTTCCGCTTTAGCGTAAACCAGAATCAAATTGCGTTTCTTTTCATGCACCAGCTTCGCGTCTTTGCCAAGCCACGGACGGCAAACCCGATCAACTATCTCATAGTCAACATTTCTGAGCGGAATTAATTTGTATGTTTTTTCGTCCTGAGCTTCAAGCAGCAAACAAAACAGCAAACAGAACAACAATAAAATGTTTTTCATATCCAAATCTCCCAAAATATGTCTTTTAGAAAAGATAATGTTTCAAGCCGCAAGCCGACGTTCGGCTAAAGATTTTTTGTCATTCTGAATAGTTTTAATCCCGGTATAATTATGTGCTTCGGCCATTGAGATTCAATAGTCATCTCTCTGCGTTCGTAGAGTCTTCGCGCGCCCTCGTTACTGGCTAAAACGTCAAGAGAAAGTCGTTTTGCTTCGCTGGCGCGCCCCTGGTCTTCAATAAAATCCATCAAGACTGAACCGACGCCTTTACCACGAAATTCTTTGTCGATAGCAATAGCTTGAAGATAAAAATCGCCATCAGCGTGCTTGTCGAGAGCTCGCAAAACCGGAGCACAAAAAAGCGACATCATCATCATTCGAAAAGACCAGCCTCCCGCAGCCTGCTTTAGCGGCTGGTCTGAAAAACCGTGATGTTGTTCAGCACTGTAAACTGAAGCCATCCCAGCTATAACTTTGTCATATTCGGCAAAAACAACGTTTTCAAATGAATAGCTGTTTCCGGGTTGCATAAATGTCTTGGCAATAATTTCCAGAGCCCGGCGACCGAGCATGAAACTGAAAAATCCCTCAGCAGCTTCGTCAAGGTAGCGGGCAAATACCAGACCTTCATCAAAGCTTGGTTCGGCAACTCGAATGCTTATTGTATGTTTATCCATAATTTTTAATATAACCAGCTTCAATCATTTTTCAAATAAAACGGGGTGCGGGTTAAAAGAACTCGAACGCTCAATGCTTACGAAAATACGCTATGCTCATTTTCGTAAACCTCGCTATTCGAGAGAGGTGTGTTTAATTTGCGCGGCAAAATGCCGCTTACATTTCGTCCGTTGGAGACGGACGACCAGTGTTTCCCGCCACTGGAGGACGGGCTGCGGTCAAGCAGTTTTTTATTTTCTTCCGAAGCGTTTTTCCAGTTCTCTGGTGGATATATTGATAATCGTCGGGCGACCGTGCGGACATGAAAATGGCAGTTCACACTGCGCCATTTGCTGAAATAAAGAGCGGGCTTCGTGGAGAGTTAATTCATCATGAGCTTTGACCGCCGCCTTGCACGAAGCCGTCGCCAGAGCCTTTATATTTAATTTATTGGAAGCTTTTCCCTCATCCAGCAAATCGGATAACATATCACGCAAAAGTCCGCCGGCATTTTCCTGTTTCAAGGAAGCTGGAATAGCATTGAGCATCACAGTGTTGCTGCTCATTGATTCTATCTCAAAACCCAGCTTTAAAAAACTTTCTGAGTTTTTACTGACATAGCTTGCCTCAGCTCGTGAAAGTTCGAGTGCTATCGGCAGTAATAATTGTTGAGACGCAACACCTTGACGAGCAGCATTGATCAAACGCTCGAACATCACTCTTTCGTGCGCCGCGTGCTGGTCGATGATAATTAAACCATCCGCACTGATAGCTAAAATATAGGTTTCATCAATAAATCCCACAATTCGTACAAGTCCACTTCCAGGCAAACTCAAAGTATCACTGTCATTCGTCGGAACACTGGAAACTACTATTTCAGCCCTTTCCTGAAATATTACTTCTTCTCGAACAGGAACAAAATCACTGCCCTGCCCTACTGGAATTTCTTCGCTGCTTTCTGGTTCAAACTGTAAATCCACTTGTTCGGCAGTCGGGGTCGTATAATTAATTTGTGCTCCACGTAAAAGCGATTTGAGCGGAATTCTGCTATCCAAACTTATTGATGGAGCCGGAGATTGCCGCAAAGCTATGCGAATTGCTTCACTAATCACGCCGGACACTTTATATTCCTGTTTCAGCCTGACTTCACGCTTGGCGGGATGCACGTTAATATCAATGTTCTGCGGGTCAAGACGGATAAATAAAATACAGGGGGGGAAACGCCCTTTTTCAAGCAAACCGCCAAAGCCGTCACGAATCCCGCGATAGGCAGCCGGAGCTTCTACCGGACGACCATTGAAAAAAGTACGTTGTTCACGGCGCGAACTTCTGGTCAAGCCATGCCTGGCGACAAAACCTGTTATTGAAATTCCTTCATCCGAATAGTTGACCTGCAGCATATGGTCCGCGTAATTTTTACCAAAAAATGTCTTTATGCGCGGCATCAAATTATCGTGAGATGGTGATAAAAAAACTTTTCGGGCATCCATAATCAATTCAAAAGAAATATTCGGATAAGGCAAACTTAACATATATAAAATTTCTTGAATATGCCGTTCTTCAGTAGCATCGGCACGCAGAAATTTTTTACGGGCAGGAACATTAAAAAATAGATCTCTTATCTCAATTCTGGTCCCAGGCGCGCATCCTGCCGGTTCAGCACTGAGCATTTTACCCCCCCGGACACTTACTTCAAAACCTTCCATTGAATCATGCAGTCTGGTTCTTAATAAAAAACGTGATATTGATGCCATACTCGGAACAGCCTCCCCACGAAAGCCTAAAGTCATAATATTGTCAATATCGTCAGCACATTTAATTTTACTGGTAGCATGTGGTTCCAGACACATCAAAGCATCATCCTGATCCATACCGGAGCCATTATCGCTAAGCGCTATTAATTTCCGTCCGGCTTTTTCAATTTCAACAACAATCGAAGTCGCGCCTGAATCAATAGAATTTTCAACGAGTTCTTTGACTACGGAAGCCGGGCGCTCAATAACTTCTCCTGCGGCAATACGATTGCTGATATTTTCGGATAATACTCGTATTTTACTCATTTACCGCTTCCATTTTTTTGCTTAGTGCTGGTCCTTTACCGGCTTTTTTCAATATCTCTATAAATACTTTTTCTTCTCTAATATTATCAAGAGCCGGATGATTAGCGACACTAATTACTTTTGTCCCCATCAATTTGAACGCTTTTTGGAATGAAGCGAGTGATTCCTTCTTTTTCCCCTGTTGCGAATACGCGACTGATAGATTTAGAGCAATCAATCCTGATTCAGGATCAAGCTCCTGGGCGACAAGCAAGCACTTAGTTGCTTGATAATATTTTTTTTGTTTCAACAGGACTTGACCAAGATTATTGTAGGCACTTGCGGATTTTTTATTGGCTGCAATTTGTCGCCGAAAAATTATTTCGGCTTGTTCATATTCATTCTGTAAATAGTAAATTTTACCGAGTAATGAGAGTGCTTCATTATTTTTGGCTTGAAATACAAGGACTGTTTTAACTTTACTTTCAGCCTCAGAAAGTTTCCCCTCATCAAATTTAGAATAAGCCTGAATCAATAAGTTTAAGATTTTTTTCTCATCCATTATATGCTGTCTAATCTTAGGTAATTCTGCTTCTTTTACAGTTTCAATATTACTCAAATAAATTGCGCGCGGCTTTTTAAATTTGGAGGATTCGCTAGCTAATGCTTGTCGTGTTTCGGGTTTAATTTTGACTATAATCGCGGTCAGCAAAACAATGCAAAACAGTATAATAATTAAAGGTACTAATGATTTTCTCATAATAAAAACTCTCTTTTCAGTTATCAGTCTTTTCTATAATTTATGCCAACAACGACAATAATGTTCTTCGCCAACTTTTTCCCACGGAGGTATCTCTTCCCTGCACATTTTCTGTTTGTCTTCGGGCAAAGAATCACAATGTTCACACCTTCCATAAAAACGACAAGCTTTAGGATAGTTATCAGGACTCGGCACATTGCCCGGAATCGTCTGCAATTCCTTCCCCTCATTGCCGGATTTCGGCACAGCATTGAGCAAAGCATGAGTATATGGATGCCTGGCTTTTGAAAATAATTGTTTGCCACTAGCGGCTTCAACCGTATGACCGGCATACATAACCACTACCCGGTCAGCCATTTGAGAAACAATCCCCAAGTTATGAGTAACCAGCAGAATTGTCATCGAACGGCTATCTCTGACTTCACTTAAAAGTTCAAGTATCTGAGCTTGAATAGTAACATCAAGCGCGGTTGTCGGTTCATCAGCAATCAATAACTCAGGTTCACAGGCAAGAGCCATAGCAATCATTACCCGCTGCTGCATTCCGCCGCTTAATTCATGAGGATAAGAATTTATTCTGGTCTCCGGCGCCGGAATACCGACACGACGCAACTGTTCAATAACTAGGCTTTTCACATCACTGACTTCTGGACGATGCAGCATGACAGCTTCAGCAATCTGGTCACCTACCCGATAAACAGGATTCAAAGTTACGGATGGTTCCTGAAAAATATATGCAATACCGCCACCGCGAATTTTACGCAATTGACGTTTAGAGATAGTCAAAGGATTACAAATTTCTCCACGATGAAGGAATTTTATAGAAGCACAGTTATAACGTGCCGGAGGCGTCGGCAAAAGTTTTGTCAAAGCCATGCAAGTAACACTTTTACCGCAACCGCTTTCACCAACAAGCGCCATTATTTCTCCACGTTCCAGTTCAAAAGACACATTACTGACAACCGGAGTCCAAGTATCGCCGTTTTTAAAATCAATTGATAAATCTTCTACTTCCAGTAATTTCATTTTTAACTTCAGAGTTAATTGTTTAAATAGCACCTGCTTTTAATATAATGACGCAAATGCAAAAGTCCAACACAAACATGATTTTACTATTTGACGTTAAATTTTACAAAATATAATAAAATATTAATAAAATTCTCAAAAACAGTTGTATTTTGTTTTATTAGCTATACTTTAAAATTAAAGATACACTTAACTTGTTACATGAAGGTTTTTAAGTGTTATAGGGTAATATTTGTGGAGTGGAGAAATTATTATTTATCATCTTATGAGGAGTGTGATAAATAGTTAATTTGTATAAACTTAACTGTCGTTCCGCTTTGCAAAAAAAAAATGGTTCAGCGATAACTTGCTGAACCATTTTTTTTGCATTTTTTATGTCAGATTAACTAAATCTTTTTACGACAATCGGCATAGCTGTTATCATCGATGGCGTTGTCAATAGTTATTCTATTTTTTGCAAAAAAATGATATTCTTTCTGTGCTGAGCTTGAATATTAGCCTGTTCCCCTATAGTATATATATAATAAACAAGGGAGGTTTCACCATGTCTTTAAATAAAATAGAAGAACTAGAAAAAAGAATAGAATCAACATCTAAGATAGATGCTAAAATAAAAGAAGACTTACTTGATCTAATGCGTAGCATGAAAACTGAGTTGACTGATTTGAAAAAAGCTCATCCGGATACTGCTCACCTTATAGCTGACAAGACTCAACTGTCAACTGAAAAAATCCTTCGTTCAGAGAATAAACAAAGTGAATTACAAGAACATATTGATGGTTTACAAGAAACGGTTGGAGAGTTTGAAGTTTCTCACCCAAAACTTGTTCAAGCAGTAAATCGTTTCTGTATGATGCTGTCTGATATTGGTATTTAATAACAATTCTCTATCCGCAAAGGAGCTTATCGTGTTCAACTTTCTGAAAACTCACCGCAAAACCTTAGTCATCCTTTTAGGATTTTTAGTTTTAATTATTTGCGAAACCGTTCAAGCGCGAGCTGGTGGTGGCGGTGGTTTCGGAGGTGGAGGCGGTGGTTTCAGTGGCGGCGGTGGCTTTAGTCGCGGCGGAAGCGGTCGCGGTGGCGGTGGCGGCTTTTTATTATTCATGCTTATTTTCCGATACCCATACATCAGTATTCCGCTGATTTTAGTTTTTATTGGTCTATCCATGCTGGGCGGCAAACAGGTTAATCATTCACGTCAAAACACTCGCATTAGACGCGGTCTGATGCGTCAAAAACCTGGTGCCATGGATAATGCTAAGCAACAATTACTTGGCAGAGACCCT
>JAHOYW010000107.1 GCA_019038735.1 Victivallales bacterium
ATTAAGTTTTTGTAAGTAGATTATCAATACGGCAATCCGCATCCCTGCCCTGTCCATAAGAAATGATTTTTGCGTGTTGTATCTCAGCGGCAAGCCGCTTGCCGTATTCGTCATCAATATTGATTATAGCCGTTCCGTTTTCAGCAAGATAATGCGTAAATAAATTCTTTTTAGCCTTAAAATATTTTTCCATATTATCATGATAATCAAGGTGATCTCCAGTCAAATTAGTAAAAATCGCAGTATGGAATTTCGCACTTCCCGGGCGAAATTGATCCAAACCATGACTTGACACTTCCATGACCGCGTCATGACAATTATTGTCCGCGATGCGCCTGAATAAATTCTGCAAATCCCAAGCTTCAGGCGTAGTGTGTTCAGAAGGGATATTTTTCTCTCCATCTCGACATTCTACCGTAGTAATCAAAGCGGTCAAATGTTTTGCTATCAAGATGTGTTCCAACAGAAAAGCTGTGGTGGTTTTGCCGTTTGTTCCAGTTATTCCATGCAGTTTGAATTCTTTAGCCGGGCAATCAAAAAATAATTCGCATGCCAGCGCGTAAGCCAAATATTGCTGTTTAACTTTCAAATAAGAAATGTCGGGGTCGTATTCCGGCAGTTCCTGACTGTAAACAATCCCGATTGCGCCGTTTTTAATGGCGGACATTATATAATCATGTCCATTGCTGAGAGTTCCGGCTATAGCGCAGAAAAGCGTTCCCGGCTTGACTTTCCGTGAATCACATGTTACCTGACTAACAAGTCCATCGACTGGAATTATTTTGTCGCTTTCCAAGTGTGTTGCGTAATCATTAATTGTTTTCATCTGGCCACAGTTTCTCCAATTTCATTCCTCTAGAACCCTTTAAAATTACAGTTTTTCCGGCTTTTAAAAATGGTTTTATCAGTTCTTTTGTTATGTCTGAATTCCGACAAAAACATTTTTTCGGGATATTTACTGCCCGCCCTGCTCTATCCATTTCGGCGCCGACAAAAATAAAAGTAGCTTCGGGAAATAATTCAAAAGCCTGAGCTACAACTTTTTCATGCTGACTGCTCGAAACTTCTCCGAGTTCCAGCATATCTCCAAGCACCAGCACCAAGTCTTCCGCTTTGACAAATTCTTTCAGCCACAATAAAGCCGCCGCGACACTTTCCGGGCTGGCATTGTAAGCGTCGTTTATCCAGTCAATATCATTTATACGAGCGACCTTCATGCGCATTCCGGGCAGTACGCAATTACGCAAGCCCTCGGCAATCGTTTCAGCGTCAATTCCCAGAGCCAAGGCTGCCGTTGCCGCTGCCGCGGCATTAGACGCCTGATGTGCTCCGCTCAATGACCAGTCAAGCTTTATTCTTTTATTTGAATCTTTAAATACCAATTCGATACAACTACCGTGCAGATTACCGCCATGATAAATAACTTCAACATCCATACCGAAACGCATAGTTTTGAATTTTTCAGTTTGCTTCACCAAATAATCTATTTCAGGACAATCCATAGGAATAACCGCAATACCATCCGGCTTCAAGGCGACAAATATTTTACTTTTTTCACGCGCAACACCATGCAGATTTTTCAAGCCCTCCAAATGACATGGAGCGATTGAGTTTATTAAAGCGACATCCGGCTCAAGCGTACGGCTTAAAGCTTCTATTTCGCCAAAATTATTTGTTCCCATTTCCAGTACGCAAAAACGGTGTTTAGAGTTTAGATTGAGCAAGTTTTGTGGTACTCCAACCTGATTATTAGTATTATTTTTAGTTGCGTAAACCGCGTCTTCACCAAGCGCCGCGACTAGAATTGAACGAATGATTTCTTTACAGCTAGTCTTCCCCATACTTCCGGTGATTGCCACTGAGCGTAAGTTCTGAAAGCGTTTTTTATAAGAGTTTGCGATAGCCTGATAAGCCGCCAAAGTATCATCGACCAGCAGTACTGGAATATTCCAGTCAGGATTTATTTTATCCGCAAAAGTTTTTTCAATACATAATGCCGCCGCGCCAGATTTGACCGCGGCATCAAGGAAGTTATGAGCATCAAAATTTTCTCCACGCAGAGCTAAAAATAATGCTCCTGAACAATCTTCACGGGTATCGGTAATAATTCTGCTTAGTTCAAAGTCAGCGGGCAAAACAGCATTCCACCGTCCATTAGTGGATTTCATTAATTCAACAGTATTAAATATTTTCCCCATACATACCCTTTTTTGAGCCGCTCCTGCGGAGCTGAATTTTGAATTCGCACATGAACACCACGGGCTCATGCCCATAGCTACGTTATAATCGCTCCTGTGGAGCTTAATTGTTTTTTCTATAATTTTATCCCGTAGGGATTATTATAACGTAGCCACGGGTGCAAACCCGTGGTACACATAGCCAACAATCATCCAGCTCCACAGGAGCGGCTCAACACACTAATTCCAAATATATTTTTCATCATATTTAATTTCATGCTTTTGCAACAATTTGACAAATTCTTCTTTAAATGTCATTTTCTTGTGATGTTCTTCTTGCACTGCAATATATTTTATTACATCTGGAATAGATGATTTACTGACTGTAAATGCTCCATATCCTTCCTGCCACGCAAAGCCACCTTTTATTGAGAAATTAGCATTTATCCATTTAGACGAATTACTCTTAATCGTCCTCAATATATCTGAAAGCGAAAATCGTGATTTTAAATCAGCACATATATGAATATGATTGTCAGTTCCATCTATTCTTCGCGCAAAACCATATTCATTATTGATTATTTTTGCAATATATGCAGATAAAGATTTTTTTAATTCAGGCGATATTAATCCTATGCGTTGTTTAGTCGAAAATACTATATGATAATGCAAAGATGTATATGTATGTCCCATGCTTGCCTTTTTTAAGCCGCTCCTACGGAGCTGAATCTTTTATTTTTGCATGATACCACGGGCTTACACCCGTGGCTACGTTATATTCGCTCCTGACGGAGCTTGAATTAAATGATAGAGTCAAAATACTTTATGGTTTTGCTTAAACCTTCACGCAATTGTACTTCCGGTTTCCACTTGAGAATTTCTTTGGCTTTTGAAATGTCCGGTTTTCGCTGGGTAGGATCATCTTGCGGTAAATCTACAAAAACCATTTTGGATTTGGATTTTGTCAATTCTATAATCATTTCAGCTAATTCCAGCATAGTGAATTCACCAGGATTACCAAGATTTACCGGTCCAATAATATCTTTAGGAGTATCCATCATAGCAATCAATGCTTCGACCAGATCAGCTACATAACAAAAACTGCGAGTTTGACTACCATCGCCGTAAATAGTTATATCTTTGCCCTGCAATGCCTGGACGATAAAATTACTGACAACACGTCCGTCATAAGGCAGCATGCGTGGTCCATAAGTGTTGAATATCCGTACGACTTTAATCGCGACATCCAACTGACGTTGATAATCAAAAAATAGAGTTTCGGCACAACGTTTTCCCTCGTCATAACAACTACGGATACCTATGCAGTTAACATTACCCCAATATTCTTCTGTTTGCGGATGCTCAAGCGGATTACCATAAACCTCCGAAGTGCTTGCCTGCAGGATAGGAATATTCAAGCGTTTAGCGATACCAAGCATATTAATCGCGCCGGTAACGCATGTTTTGGTTGTATGGATCGGGTTATTTTGATAATGCACCGGAGAAGCCGGACAGGCTAGATTAAAAATAGCATCAACTTCGATATACAGGGGGAAAGTTACATCATGTCTAATTAATTCAAAATTCGGAGAATCAAGCAAATGTCTTATATTATTTTTTGAACCAGTATAGAAATTATCTACACAAACAACGTCATTCCCGTCAGCGAGTAAGCGTTCGCATAGATGTGAGCCAATAAATCCGCCGCCGCCAGTAACCAGTATTGCTTTTTTCTTTTGCATTATAAACGCCTATTTTTTAGTTTTTTTAGTTTTTTTCTTTCTCTTATAGCTTCTCGGTTTATCTTCTATATTCACAAGTGCATTGACTTTTTCGCGGCGAAAGACAACCCGGTAAACAGAATCTTCAGTCAACCAGTAAATCCATGTACTGCCCAGAGTTGAAGGAGTTCGGCATGGAGCAGGGATTCCACAAGCCAGAAGTACCTGTTTTTTGGTCATGCCACGTTTAATTTTGCCAGCCAGCATAAGTTTCACATGCGCCGGCTTCATTCCCTTAGTCAATTCCGCACGATTTTTCAATGTAAAGACGTGTTGAATAAAACCTTCCATCGGCAGCATTACGAGGCTATGGTAATAATTTATTGTAAATTTTTTACCATCCTTAACTGTTTTAAAAGTAAGCTTGTAATCCGTTACATTAATCGGTTCGACCTCTGTTCCAAAGGTCAAAATCCTGCCTTGCTGTATATTTAAACAGGAAATTTCTTTTGGATTACCGTACCAGATGTTTTTCTTTAAATAAAGTTTTTTCCCAAGCGGTTGCTGCATAACTTCCGCAACAATAATTTGACGACATCCCGCAATCCCACCGAGAATAAGGAAAGAGACAAGTAAAGTAAATATTCTAGCTAACATAAAAAAATCCTTTTAAAGTAAAATTTAGAAAATAAGCACATACACAAATAACTACTAATAAGCTCTTTTGTCAAGCTCAATTGCAGTTTTTTAACGCATTTATTTACAGTCCATAAATAGCAGAATATTTTTCACGCAAATATTTAAGATAGATTTCCGGACGAATACCATCGCCGCTAATGCGTTTTAATAAGTCCATCGGTTCAAATTTACTACCGTAACAATGTATATTTTCGCCTAACCACTTGCGCAGTTCATCAAAACGCCCGCAGGCTATGGCTTTATCCAGATTGCTGAATTTCATCCTGCAAGCTTTCCAAAGCTGGGCTGAAATCAAATTACCCAGTGCGTATGTAGGGAAATATCCAATCAAACCAGCCGACCAATGCACATCCTGCAAACAACCAAGCGCGTCATTTGGAGGAATAATACCAAGATATTCCTTCATTTTGGCGTTCCAGGCTTCCGGCAAATCAGCGACCGCCAGAGAACCTTCAAGCATCGCTACTTCAAGCTCAAAGCGCAGCATTACATGCATATTATAAGTAGCTTCATCAGCATCAATGCGGATAAATCCCGGCTTGACTGTATTATAAGCGCGGTAAAATTTATCTATGGAAGTGCCTTGCAGCACAGGAAAAGCACTCTGCATTTTGGGATAAAAGAATTCCAGAAACGAATGAGATCGCCCGACAAGATTCTCCCATAGTCTTGATTGCGATTCATGTATCCCCAGTGATACTCCGCTTGCCAGCGGAGTGTTTTCCAATGACTCAGCTATATTCTGTTCGTAAATAGCGTGCCCGGCTTCATGCATAGTTGAGCTTATACAAGTCAAATTATCAACTTTAGCGGATGAAGTTATGCGAACGTCATTAAGATTAAATGTCGTAGTAAAAGGATGCACAACGCTATCAAGTCTGCCACGATTAAAATCGTAACCAATAGCGGTGGCAGCAAGATTAGCCAGTTGCCATTGTTTGTCAGTGGCAAATTTATTATCAAGACAAGTTTGGTACGGCTCAGGGCGTGCCGCAATTTCCCGCAACAGTTCGACTTGCAAAGGACGTATTGTATCGAATATTTCAATAAGCGTTGCGGTTTTCATGCCGGGTTCAAATTCATCGAGCAAAGGATCGTAAACATGATCGTAAGGAGCAAAAAATTCAGCGTACTCACGACGCATCTCGAAAATCCTTGTTAGAGAATCCTTGAATATCAGAAAATCAGACCCGGCAAGGGCACTTTCCCATTTTGAATGTGCCAGAGATGTTAAATGGCTAAACTCCGCAACATGTTCGCTAGGAACTTTTGTATGGCGTTTGTAGTCACGACCGACCAGTTTTATCAAACAGTAATCATCAGATTCAGGATCAAGATTTTCCATTTCCGGAACAAGACTCTCCAAAAGCTCACCAAGTTCACAAGAAGTCTGTTTTTCATGAGCCAGACATGATATCAAGGATGTCTGCCGTGCCCGTTCAGCGGCTGCCGCGACCGGCATTCCCACTTGCTGATCCCAATCCAAGACCGCGGCGACCCGCTGTAATTCCAAAGCCTCGCCAACTATTTTTTTCAATCTTTTCAATTTATCCTGCATAAACCCTCCTTTAAAATAATCTTCCGAGTAAAGCGCAGATTGCGAATTCTGTACGTAATGGACGTATTCCCAGATGTACCGCCGGACAAGCGTGTGCCGCCAACATTTCAATTTCGTAATCAGTGAAGCCGCCCTCAGGTCCAATACAAAGCGTTACCGCTCTCCCTACTTGTCCCGGGCAGGCTTGTTCTGCGGTCGGATGAGCTGTAATTCCTAGTGAATCTCCTACTATATCTGTTAATTCATTTTCAACGAAAGGCTTGAATTTTCGGCGAAAATGTATTTCAGGCATCATTGTATCACAGCTTTGTTCCAAGCCGAGAATAATGTGTTTGCGTAAAGCTTCTTCTTCAAGCAAAGGCGAACTCCAATAACTTTTTTCAACTTTGCGGCTGGCTATGAAGTATATTTTTTTGACTCCATAAGCAATAACTGCCTGCAAAACTTTTTTCATGGTTTGCGGTCGCTGTAAAGCACATATCAAAGTTAGCGGCAAAGCTTCCGGTGCTTCATCATTCAGCTTAACCAGTAATTTTATATTATCGCAGTTAAGTTCGCTGACTTCTCCAGTCCCAAGCATACCGTTAAGCAGACCAACTTTCACACAAGAGCCCTGCTCTACCCGCAAAACTTTGCGCAGGTGCTCAAAACGTTGTCCGCTCAAGGATACTGTATTTGATGAAACAAAATCAGTTTTATATAATAAAATCAAATTCATAAGATTGAAATTCCATATTTTGCCATTCTATTATTAAGAATTTATAACTGCAAGCGAAAAATACAAGTATAAGGACAAAGATGATTGTAGGAATTGGTACAGACATAATAAAAATAGAACGAATGACAGCATTATTTGAACGGCACGGCAAAGCCTTTGTCAATAAAATATTTACCGAAGAGGAAAGAAGCGAAGCGGCTACACGTAAGAACCCAATAGAATATTACGCCGGACGCTGGGCGGCAAAAGAATCTGTATCAAAAGCTCTGCAATGCGGCATAGGCAAAAATTGTTCCTGGCAGGACATTAATATCCATAATACACCCGAAGGAAACCCTCAACTCTTTCTGGTCGGTAGTGCCGCCAAAAAAGCGGCAGACATCAATGCCACAAATTTTCATGTAAGCATCTCGCATGAAAGAGAATACGCCTGCGCCATGGTTATACTGGAATCATAAAATATCGCAAATTTAAAGTATTGACTTATTAACATAAAAAAAGGAGTTGGACCATGAACAAAATTACTAAGTTTTTTGTTGTCGCCATATCTGCATTAATCCTGACCGGTTGCGGCAACAGTGAGCCTGCTATCACCGAAAACACAGCTCCATTCGAAAAGGCTATCGCTCAGTATTGCCGTGCTAAAAGTTATGGAATGAAAGTCAAAAAGTTTGTGTCATTGAAAGTTACAGCCAACAAGGCTGATGCTGTCGCGAAAATGCAGGAAGCCAGCGGCGCTTATGGTATTTCTGTAAAATGGGAATTCAAATTCCAAAAACAAAATGGCACATGGAAAGCACTTTCACACAACGCCAAATAAAATATTATCTTTTATCGCAATTTAAATAAAAAGTTAAAAAAGACAGTTTTTTTCATTATCAGTTAGCAATTTATTATGATTAGTAATATCTTTAGTAAGATAAATTTAACTCGGATTTTTTTGTATGTTTCAGCAAAATAATATCATCACAGCTATAGAAATCGGCACATCAAAAATATGTGTATTGATAGGTGAAACTTCAGCAGAGGAAAAACTCGCGGTAATCGGCTTCGGCGAATACCCCTCGAACAACTCAGTCGTCAAGGGCGAAATTGTCGATATGGATACCGCTCTTGAACAACTTACCAAAGCGATAAATCAGGCAGATGAGAGTTCTAACCGCGCGATAAATGACAGCAATATCATCGCTATATCAATAACCGGATCAAATATTTTATCGTACCAAGGCTCGGCCGCTATTTTTGTTAATAGCGAGGATCACCGGATTGGGGAAGAAGAAATCACCGCCGCGGTTAAAAACGCACAGTCAAATAATATCCCTTATGACAGAACGCTTATCAACTCTTTTGATTCATATTTTCTGATCGACGGCAATAAGCGTGTTCGTAATCCAATAGATATGATTGCGCATAAACTTGAAGTTTTTATTCACGCTGTGCACGGCAAAACTAACCAAATTGAAAATTTTTATTCCTTGATTCGTGATGCCGGATTCGATGATGATCCAATACCAGTTTTCAGCGGAATTGCGTCGGCTTATGGAGTTTTAAGCGATGAAGAAAAAGAAAATGGAGCTTTATTGTTGGATATAGGTGCCGGCACCTGCGAATACCTTGCGATATTCAATATGGGAATACTCGCCAGCGGAGTTTTACCAATAGGCTTTGAGCATGTTGCCAACGATTTATCACTGGGGCTGGATTTACATGTATCCGATTGCCGAAAATTACTTAAAGAAGGAACTATTGTTGAACATATCCAGCAACGCAAGGCTTTTATTGAAATCCGCACATCTCCAGGCAGTTTAAGAAAAATTCCTTTAACTTCATTTGAGAAAATTATAGATTTACGGCTACGGGAAACTTTTCAAATCATTCACGAAAAACTAGCCTCGCAGAATATTTTGCGAAATCTCGGTTCCGGTGGTATCATTACTGGCGGCGGCGCACAGTTTTCACGATGCCCTGAATTATTCAGTGAAGTATTTCCGTTACCAGTTCGTATCGGCAAACCTTTTACGACAAACGGTATGATGGTAGGAATAGAAAACCCGCGTTACTCCACACTCTGGGGCACTTTGAAATATGCATAAGAATTTAATCAAATAGTTAATTCCAAACAGAAAAGCAGTATTGCGGAAAAATTCTTGAACAG
>JAHOYW010000166.1 GCA_019038735.1 Victivallales bacterium
GTTTACAACCTGCGCGCGATGCCCGCTGAGGTTTTTGTCCAAAACGGCGAAACTAAACTGGCACGCAAGGGTTTGAGCAGCGAAGAATTAATTGAACTGATTATTGGAGAATCAAACTAATGTTAACTGAATTTACAAAAATGCACGGACTTGGCAATGATTATATTTATTTTGACTGCATCGCCAATCCGAATTTAATACCCAATCCCGAAAAAGTCGCGCCGGGTCTTTCCGACAGACATTTCGGTATCGGCGGAGACGGCATCGTTTTGATACTCAAAGCTGATATTGATGGAGCGGATTACCGCATGCGCATGTTTAATTCCGATGGTTCCGAGGCGGAAATGTGCGGCAACGCGATTCGCTGTGTAGCCAAATATCTTTGCGACGCAAAATACCTTACAAGTAACGAAGTCAATATTCAAACTGGTGCTGGCATTAAGCATATAGAAATCACCCGTAACGCCGCTGGACAATTTGAGTCAGCGTGTGTGGATATGGGGATACCTGAATTAAACGGTCTGTTTATCCCTGTAAACATTGACAAAGAACAAGTTGTTGGTGAATTAATCACTTTATCCAACGGCAAAGAATACAATTTTACCGCGGTTTCAATGGGTAATCCCCATGCCGTTATCTTTGTCGATGAAATCAGCGACGAACATATTTTGCAGGATGGAGCTTTAGCTGAAATCCACGATTTATTTCCGAATAAAATCAATGTCGAGTTTGTCAGGATTATTTCTCCGACTGAAGTGGAAATGCGGGTTTGGGAACGCGGAGCCGGTGAGACTTTGGCTTGTGGTACCGGCGCGTCCGCGGTAGCTGTGGCTTGTGTGCTCAACAAACTTACCGCGCATAAAATCACTGTTCATCTTCTCGGCGGCGACCTCGAAATTGAATGGGGTGATAACGATCATGTTTATATGACTGGACCCGCGACTGCCGCGTATCAGGGAACAGTTGAAGTATAAAAAAAGAAAATACAGAACTATCAAATTGAGGCAACTGCGCTCTTAGTCATTATGTTTATTACAAATTTAGCAAATCCTAAGAAATTGATAATAATTACCTATGGAGGAATAGGTGTTATGTCAAGTGTTGTATTTTTTTCAGGTAAAGAGTTGCCTGTATATCCATTTTACACTTTAATTGTTGCCAATTTATTTTTAATCGCTATTTATTTTGCTGGTCTATTCAAGCTTAAAAATTCCGATTATTTTTTAAGCTTCAAGTCATATCTCTGGAAATCAGTTCCTATTATATTTTATATTGTGGGTTTTATTTCAGGATATTTGATGAGATGATAATAATTGCACGCGCATGAGCGCATTGACAAGTGTTGGTTATAAATATAGAAAAAATGAGACACACAAAATTAATCAGATCAACATTCAGTATTACAAGACTAAAATTGGGGAACTACAAACATGTTTTTCTCTTTTCCTCGCAATTCATTTAGTGATAAAGGCTTAAAATTTCTCTTCATTTTGGTTCGTTTTTCCGTGTCAATGGCTAAGTATTTCCAGCGTGAAAAGGCAAAGTCATGAGGGACGAAGTTTTGCAGCCAGGCGTGATTGAGTTGGTAGGAAATTGCGAATGATTCAAATATCCAGGGACATTTTGTACTAAGATATTTGACCATTTCTTTATATTTTTGAGTACGTTCAGGTGAATCCGTCATTGGAATGATTTCCTCAAACATACGGTCGAATTCCTTATCCTGATAAAATGCCCGATTACAACTCCCGGCATTTTTGCTGTAAAAAAGCTGGAGAAAATTTTCGGCATCAGGATAATCTCCTATCCATGACAAACGAAATAATTGGAATTTACCCTTACGCAGTTTCTGAAAAAATCTAGGCTTATTATTTAGTTGCGGAATGATTTTTATACCGATTTTCTCCATATCCTTTATCATTAATTCCGCAAGCTGACGATATGCTGATGAATTGCCATTTTGATCGTAAACTAAAGTCAAAGCTTCGCCAGTTTTCGGGTCAATACCATTAGGATAACCAGCTAGACGCATATATTCTCTGGCAGCTTTTATATCATATTTGCTGTAAGGATTTTTAAATTTCGAATCACTGCCGGCAACGCCCGGAGGAATTGGTCCGTCAGCAGGAATCATTTGACCGTTATAATGCGTTTTTATATTATCCACATTATAGGCTAAACTTATCGCTTTACGCAAATTCAGATTGTCCGCTAATATTGGGTCATTGAAATTAAAGCCCACATAACGGGTTTGAAATTCCGGCATCTGTAAAAGTTTTATACCGCGTTCAGCCAATGCCGGAGTAAGTTCGCTACCTAGTCCTACCACATTGTCAAAATTATCCTTGCTTATCGCACTCAAATCCAGACCGCCCTGCAAAAATAAGAGCCAGGCGGAAACTTCCTGTTTGATTATATAACACACCACCCGGTCAAGCAACGGCAATGCCCGTTTGCGGTCGGCTGGTTCTTGGGCCTGTGGAAAATATTCAGTCCGGTAGTCATCGTTGCGGTCGAGAATCAAACGATAATCCCTGATCCATTCCCGTAATTTAAACGGTCCGGAACCTACAGGGTTTTCAGAAAAACTTTCGCCGTAAAATTCAAGTGCCTGTTTCGATATGATTGAAGCATAAGGTATTGCCAAAGCATACAAGAAACGCGGATCGGCTTGGGTTAAATGGATTTTAAAAGTGTATTCATCAACTATTTCCAGTCCGTGAATACCTTTTTTATAAAGTGAATTAGCACTAGATTTCAAAGTCGCGGTTCTAAAAGCATTGATACCTTCTATCTTCCCTCGGAACATCCAAAAAACCGGACTATGCAAGCGTCCGTCAGCTATTCGCAAAAATGAATAAATCACATCTTGACTAGTAACTTTACGTTTCGATTTCGGGAGATTTTCAAAACAGCTGTTCTCAGAAAAATACAAATCATCACGCAATTTAAAAGTATAAACTGTTTTAGTCTTATCTAATTCCGGCATACTCTTGAGCATAGATGGAATGAGCTTATAAGGACGTGCGGTGTAATCGTATTGCAGGAGCGTATCATAAAAGGCGGCAACCATATTCCGACTTGCCAAGTCCGCCGCCAAAGCCGGATCAAGGGTTTTAACACGCCCGCAGTTAAGGTACATGCTTTTATTTGGATTCTTACCCGGCCCCTGCCCGCAGGAGCTTATAAACAAAACAGTTATACTTGTAAAAACAATAAGTAATATACGCATTATATCTCATCTTTTATGCCGCCGCCCTGCGGGGGCTGGTTAATTTTTGTTCATTATTTCCACGGGCTTGCGCCCGAGGCTATTTAAATACCGCCGCCCTGCGGGGGCTTAAAATTTATCTATATACATCTCGATTTGTTTCTTATTTTCAAGCCCTCGCAGAGGGCGAAGTTTAGTTAGCCTCGGGCGCAAGCCCGTGGAGACCAATTACACACAATCCCAGCCCCCGCAGGGTGGCGGCACAAACTCAATCCAAATAATATTCCGCATCAAAATCAATACTATTTTTTTCGAGAAACATTTTCAATTCATCTTTAAATAAAACCCGCTCATGATGTTTTTCTTGATTTTCAATATAATTCATAACACTGATTTTTGCAGATTCACTGACAGAAAAACAGGAAAATCCCGGTTGCCAGGCAAAATCTTTCAGTTTAGGATAGTTGTCATGAATCCATCTGGATGAATTAGTCTTTATCTTTCTAGTAAAATCTGATGTAGCTAGTGACGGCTTCAAAGAGACTAAAATATGTATATGATTTTCTATTCCGCCAATTCTTATAATTTGACATTTTTCAGCTCTCGCAATACCACACAAATATGCATAAACAGCTTCCCTAATTTCAGGAGACAACATATTTTGCCTATCTTTAGTAGAAAAGATGATATGATTAAGAATATTTGAAAATGTATGTCCCATCTTTTGTGCCGCCTCCCTGTGGGAGCTGGTTATTGTTGTTTATCCATCTTGTCCACGGGCTCGTGCCCGAGGATAACTAAACTTCGCCCTCTGCGAGGGCTTTTTTATCTATTCAGCCTAGATAAATTTTTATATGCTGATAAAATTAATTCTTCTGTTTCTTCCCAGCCGATACAAGCATCTGTGATTGAAATTTCAGGGTCAGGAGTTTTAGCAATTATAATCTTCTGGCTGCCCGGTTTCAAATTGCTTTCCAGCATCACTCCGGCAATACAGTCCTCTCCATCATTGATTTGCTGTATAATATCTTCCAGCGCGATTCTTTGCTGATCGTGTTTCTTCGCGGAATTCGCATGACTGCAATCAACAACAATACCACATTTAATCTTTGCTTTTTTTAAAGCGACTTTGAGAAATGCAATGTGTTCAGCAGAATAATTGGGTTGATTTCCGCCACGAAGCACCACATGTCCGTAAGCATTCCCAGAAGTACGGAATACTCCGATTTGTCCTTCCTCGGTAACTCCGATAAAACTGTGTTCGCTGTTGGCGGTGTTAATCGCGTCTATAGCAACCTGTACATTGCCGTCAGTAGCGTTTTTGAATCCAACCGGCATTGACAAACCGCTTGCCAATTGGCGATGAGTTTGCGATTCAGTAGTGCGGGCACCGATTGCCGCCCAGCTTACCGCGTCAGAAACATATTGCGGAATAATCAAGTCAAGCATTTCAGTAGCTACCGGCAAGCCCATATCAACAATTTGGAGCAAGAGTTTGCGAGCGAGGAAAATTCCCTGTTCAATATTGTATGAGCCGTTGATATCCGGATCATAAATCATACCTTTCCAGCCAATGGTAGTACGAGGTTTTTCAAAATAAACACGCATAACAATTAGAATCTTATCACTGACTTTCTCGCTTAATTCCTTAAGTTTACGGGCGTAGCTAAGTGCTGAATCACGATTATGGATCGAACACGGACCAACTATCATCATAAATTTTTTGCTCTTCCCATCCAGAATATCGCTAATTTCCCGGCGTGCGCTGACGACTTTAGATACCGCGTCGAGCGACAAGGGGAGTTCTGATTTTATCGCCTTGGGAGAAGTCAATGCCGATCTGCTTGAAATGTTAATATTATTACTTGTAAGCATATTAGTATTTTCACCTGTATATTATAAATTATTAGAACTTATTGTCAATATATATTGCAAGTACATTTTTTCAACATATTATAAGTCTTAAAATAAGGATTTTAAAAATGATAAGAATAGGCATCACTGGACAAGCCGGCTTTATCGGCTCACATCTGGCTAATTATTTCCGTATACAGGATGATATCGAATTAACACCTTTTATTCGTGATTATTTTGAAGACACTAGTATCTTGAAAAATTTTGTCGCGAAATGTGATATAATCATTCATCTCGCCGCCATGAGCCGTCATCCTGACGGAAAAATTTTGTATGAAAACAATATCAATCTTGATAAAAAACTAATTACGGCACTGGAAAAACAAAACAGTCGTACGCATATAATTTTTGCCTCAACAACTCACGAAATGCGCGAAGGAGATTATTATGCCTCCAAGCGTGATGGTCAAAAGCTTTTCCAAACATGGGGCGGAAAATTTACAACAATGCTTATGCCAAATACTTTTGGACCTTACGGAAAACCTTATTTCAATTCAGTAGTATCAACTTTCTGTCACAAAGTAGCCCATAACGAGGAGGCAGAAATAATGGTCGATGCTCCAGTGGAATTAATTTACATTAACGAGCTATGTCACGAATTTCACAAAGTAATAAAAGGCGAAATAAAACAAAATTCATACATTCCAAGCTCGACCGCAACAAAAAAAGTTTCAGAAATCCTGAACTTATTATTAAATTTTCGAGAGCTTTACGTCGAACAAAGAATAATTCCCGAGTTCAAAGATAATTTCGAAATAAATCTCTTCAACACATTCCAGACTTATCTTTAGTTCAAATTGGATTTGAATATTCTTATTTTTTGAGCTATCTTTAATATTATAACTACTTACAGTTACTCAGAGGATTATTTTATATGTTAAAACAAGGTTTGAAAAAAAGCTTAAATGGTCTTGATGTGTTCTGTATAGCTTCCGGAGCAATGATTAGTTCTGGTATATTTGTTTTGCCGGGGATTGCCTTTGAAGCTATTGGACCAGCGGTTTTTCTAGCATATATGCTAGCCGGTATTTTAGCACTTATGGGGGCTTTGGCAATTATTGAACTTTCTACCGCGATGCCTCGTTCCGGCGGCGATTATTACTATATCGAGCGCAGCTTAGGTCCTTTAGCAGGAACTATTTCCGGTTGTTTAAGCTGGTTTGCGCTTTCTTTAAAAACCTCTTTCGCGCTTTTTGGATTGGCGCAAGTTGCTTATGTAACGCTAGGGATAAATGTTACTTTGTGCGGGATACTGGCTACCATATTTTTTGTTATCATAAATATTATCGGCACAAAAGCCGCGGCAGTTTTTGAAGTTATTATGGTTATAGGGCTTCTACTGCTTTTAGCTTTGTTTATTTTCAGTGAAGTCTCTCATGTTTCTATATCAAATTTTGAGCCATTCTTTAATACAGGCGGCGATAAGATGGCACTTTTTGCGGTAGCGGGAATGGTCTTTATTTCTTTTGGTGGTCTGCTAAAAGTTTCCAGCGTCTCCGAGGAAGTTAAAAATCCACGCAGAAATATTCCTCTGGGCATGCTGCTGTCAATTATGGTAGTAACAATTTTATACGTTCTGGTTTTGATTGTGGTCGTCGGGATTTTACCGGCAGAACAACTGAGTGGTTCACTGACTCCTTTGGCTGACGCCGCGAAAATACATTACGGCAATTGGGGTTATTATCTGATTACGACAGGAGCGATATTGGCATTTGTTACTACAGCAAATGCTGGAATACTGGCGGCATCACGTTATCCTCTGGCACTCAGCCGAGATGAATTGATACCGAAAATACTTAGCCGGGTCAGCGGCAAATCAAAGACACCAGTTGTCTCAATTTGTTTCACTGCTTGTTTTATAATTCTAGCTCTTCAATTAAAATTGCTTGTTCTGGTAAAAATCGCGTCAACAGTAATACTACTTTCTTATGTGCTGACTAATTTAGCGGTAATCATTCTTCGTGAAAGTCAAATTCAAAATTACAGACCTTCTTTCAAGATGCCTCTTTACCCCTGGCTGCCGTTCATCAATGTAATAGTTTTCGGATTTTTAATTATTAAAATGGGCTTTGAGGCTGTAGAAGTATCTCTAGCTATAATTGCTATCGCATTATTGCTGTACTTGTTTTTCGGTCGAAAAGTCGGCAGAGAATCCGCTTTGATGCACTTGATCGGGCGCATTACTAATAAACGTCTCGATACGCATGGGCTTGAGGATGAATTAAGTGATATTTTACGTCAACGTGATGGATTAGTCAGAGATGATTTTGATGTATTGGTAGAAGAAGCACCAGTTTTGATTTTAAAGCAGGCAATGACCGCCGATGAACTTTTTCACGAAATTGCGGATAAATTGGCTGAAGAACTTAATATGAAGCCTGCGAAAATGTTTGATTTTTTACTGGAACGGGAAGAAGAAAGCAGCACAGCAATTTCTCCGATGGTGGCAATTCCGCATATCATTATTGACCGCAAAAACTGTTTTAAGCTCTTCCTGTTGAAATCAGAGAAAGGTGTAGATTTCGGAAAAACTTACGATAATGTCAAAGCAATTTTTGTTCTTGCCGGCAGTCGCGATCAACGTCATCGCCATCTTAAAACTCTAGCGGCAATAGCCCAGCTTGTCCAGCATCGCAAATTCGAAAGCAGGTGGCAACGTGCCCGCACGGAAGAACAATTAAGAGACGTTTTGCTACTAGGTCAGCGCAAGCGCGAAGTTTAAGCATTTTAGAAAAAAGGCAAAAAAAATGGATTCAGAAAAAGCATTAGTAGTATTTCAAGGAAAGAAAATCAGACGAACATGGTTTAACGACGAATGGTGGTTTGTCGCTGTTGATATTGTTGAAGCTCTAACAAATTCAAAAGATCCTAGCGGATATTTGAAAGATATGAGGAGAAGAGATGAAGGTTTTAGAGAAGGGTGGGGGCAAATTGCCACCCCCCTTTCCATGAATACTCAAGGGGGAATGCAAAAGCTAAATTGCGTTTCAACAAAGGGAGCTTTCAGGATAATTCAGTCAATTCCATCTAAGAAAGCTGAACCTTTCAAACAATGGCTTGCGGAAGTTGGCTATCAAAGAGTACAGGAAATTGAAAATCCTGAACTTGCCCAAAAGCGAATGAGAGAACTATACAGAGCAAAAGGTTATTCTGACGCATGGATTGAAAAAAGAGTCCGAGGAATAGCAATACGTGATGAATTGACCAGCGAATGGGATAAAAGAGAGATAAAAACCGATAAAGAATACGCTATATTAACCGCCGAAATATCTAAGGCGACATTTGGTTTAACTCCAAGCGAGTATAAAAAACTTAAAGGACTCAAAAAAGAAAATTTGAGAGACCACATGGGTGATCTTGAGCTTATATTTTCAATGCTTGGCGAAGCCTCCACGACAAGGATTGCCAGAGATAAAGATGCGCAAGGATTTGTTGAAAATAAATCTGCCGCCAAAAAAGGTGGAGCAGTTGCCGGAACCGCAAGAAAAGAATTGGAAAAACGAATCAGCGGAAAAATAGTATCCAAAGATAATTATCTGGAAGTACCGGAAAAACACAAAAGGGTAAAAAATTAAAAACTTGCAAAAAATAATATTCAATATATTTT
>JAHOYW010000241.1 GCA_019038735.1 Victivallales bacterium
CTGATTTTCAGTCAATCAATTGACAAAAAATGGAATCCGGAAATTCTTTCACGGATTCAGGATAGTTTAAGCACTCTTCCCTCTTGAATATCCTCAGCACTAAAAACTTGAATATTTGATGGTGCTGATATTTTTTCTTTGTCGCCAATAATTACTATTTTTGTTGCAATACCATAATTATTTAAACGGGCAATTAATTTTTCACGCTCAATATCCCAGCCCTGTAGCAGCACAAGCACACTGCCTATGCTGGAAATTTCTTCGATAACACTTGAGGAAATCTCATTGACAGGAAGCTGGTGATTGATTTCAAGACTGGCGAGAATATCCATTATATCATCAAAGCAACTCAAATGACGACCCGCTTTGAAGTGATAAACATCCAAGCCCGTGGCAAAAATATCAACAACATACTCGCCGCGGGTCAAATAATCAATCAAAGCAGAACAAAGCGACAAAGAAGCCTCAAGCTCCGCAAAAGATTGCTTCTTGCCGAATCTTAACTGAAAACTATTTACCGGCGGCACATAAGTATCAACAATTATCGCTATCCGACTCAAATATTCCTGTTGAAATTCTTTAATTATAATCTCTCCGCTACGAGCACTGCCGATCCAGTCAATATGACGTGGATCATCGCCTTCCCGAAATTCACGATTACCAAAAAAATCCAATGACTCTCCAATCTTAGAAACCCGGGAATCGCCCTCTTTCTGAAAACGTACCGCAACCGGCAGATCCATAGAAAGCAGCTCATGAAAAGATGGATAAACCAATACAACATCGGGATTATTTTTCTTGCGGCTGCTCATTTTAAACAAAGCAAGTGGAAATCTGGAGTCCGCGATAGGAGAAAATATATCATATTTGCCACGGTTCAATGCCTCGACTTCCGCACTTATCTCGACCTTGTCCCGAGCCGGAATAACTCCGGCAGACGCTAAACTTTTAAGCTTGAGCCCCGGACGCAAACGGTAATTATCCATTTCAATATCCCAGCTACTAAGATTACGCAAATTTTCAAGTTCATAGCGGATTGAAAATGTAGATCCCACCCGAACCCGGCGCGGAACATGACGCTTAATCTTTAATTTTGGACGAAAAAGCAAAGCAAAAATAAAATCGACAAAAAAGATAACAAATAAGACCACGCTCACTATACGCATTGGAGAGTTCCAGGCAAAAATGCTGTATATAATAACAATCCCGGCAAGCGGAGCTAAAAACTGTGCGGGAACCGTAAAAATACGGTAATAAAAAGACAAAAGCCAAATAATAAAAGCTGCCGTTACGGAACGATAATTACCAGGTCTTTTTTCCAAAGCCTGTGTATGATACCATTCCGGACCATCTAAAAATCTGTCCCGGTATTTTGCGTATAATGTAGTAATACTCATATATTTTTCTCAATCAATAATTTCTAATTGATTATGCGGGAACTTTGGTTTTTTTGACAATATCTTCAATTATTTCAATTGCGGAAACACCAGAATATTTCGTTTTGTTTTCAATCACTAGACGATGCGCCAAAACTGCGGAACACAGATATTTAATATCATCAGGCAGAACATAATCCCGCCCCTGAATAAAAGCATAAGACTGACAACACCTTGAGAGTAAAAGCAAGGCACGCGGACTGGCTCCAAGCGTTATACGTGTATCATGACGAGTCGCTTTAATTATGCTGAGCATATAATAAATTACTGTTTTTTCGATATTCACCTGCTGAATCGCGACCTGCATTTGCGCTACCTCATCACAAGTAAGAACCGCTTCCATGCTTGCCCCAGGGTCATTGGTCAGACGGTCAAGAAGTAGCTCCATTTCGGCGTCCTCATCGGGATAACCTAATTCAAGTTGCATAGCGAAACGGTCAAGTTGAGCTTCCGGCAAAGGATATGTACCTTGATATTCAACCGGATTTTCAGTCGCGATGACCATGAAAGGATTGGGCAGCAAACTTGTTTTGCCGGCAATAGAAACCTGTTTTTCGCTCATACATTCAAGCAGAGCAGATTGAGTGCGGGGAGAAGCACGGTTCACTTCGTCAGCAAGCAGGATATTAGCGAAAACCGGACCAGGACGGAAGAAAAATTTAGCTTCCTGCTGATTATAAATAGAATTTCCGAGAATATCTGAGGGCAGCAAATCCGGTGTAAACTGAACCCTGCTGAATTTCCCGTCAATACTGGCGGCTAAAGCTTTAGCGAGAGTAGTTTTACCGACTCCCGGCACGTCTTCCATAAGAACATTGCCCCCTGCCCCGAGAGCGCTTATCAATAATTTTATTGTATCAGCTTTCCCTTTGATTACTTTAGCAAGGTTTCCTTGTAGTAAAACAGTTTTATTTCGTAATTCATCAACGCTTAAAGCGTTTGCCTTAATATTACTGCTCACAAATCAGCCTCCATGTTTGAATGTAAAAAAATATAACCTTTTAAAACATAGACCTTTTTAGCTAAAAATACAAATAAACAATATATCTTTGATTAACTATTGCCTGCCTGCGAAAGTGTGCTAAATTATTAAGGATTTAAACCCAACATATTATATAATAAGAAGGAATCTAATGCAGACAGAAAAGAAAAAAAATAGAATTAAAACGTTTTTATTATTTGTGTTGAAAACCGGCTTAGCGGTTGTTATAATCTGGTGGCTGATCCACACACACTACGATACCATTGTAAAAAATTTAGCGAATATCAATTTCTGGTGGCTCCTGCCGGCAGTTCTCATCTTTATCATGCACATGTTTGTATGCTCCTGGCGCTGGTATAAACTCGCTCTGGTTTTAAATATAGAAATCTCCTTCGCAGAGGCGATAGCTTTGACTATGAAAGGATATTTTTTCTCACTGGTAATCCCCGGAGGAGCTATTGGCGGAGATATCGCCAAAATAGGATTTTTGAACAAACATACCGCAAAAGGCTCCAAAGCTGAAGGTGTTTTTTCTATATTGATGGACCGTATGACTGGCATGGCGGCAATGTTCAGCTTAGCTCTTGTTGTCATTCTACTTTCTATTCCAGTATTGATGAAAGTTGAACTGGAAATAATTGAACTTACTGACACTGTTCGAGTTCTAGGGATTCTCGCTTTGATTGCGATGTGTTTAGCCGGATTAGGTGCAATTGTCTGCTTATTCTTCCACAAGTTCTTTGAAAAAATCAAGCCAATCGGCTGGATTATGAACTTGGGAGATAAATATGGACACGGTATTTTAACTCGTTTCACCAAAGTAATTGATACTTACCGTAAGTCATGGAAACTCGTTATGGAAATGTGTCTGGTAAGTGTTATATTCGTTCATCTGAATATCGTTTTTGTTATATATCTTATTATGAAAAGCCTCGGCATGAGCAACATTAATCCATTGAATGTCATAAGCGCGGTAACTATCGGTAATGTCGCCGGCTTACTTCCCTCCAACTCAGGTTTAGGATTACGCGATGTTACAATTAATGTCATTCTTAATGCCGCCGGCATTAAGAATGGCGCTACTATTCCAATCATCTTTTCCGCAATACTTATAAGCTGTTTTTTACTTGCGGGATTATTCTTTATTCTCGACTTCAATAAAAAAGAAAAAGCAGAGTAAAATAATGAGCAATGATGGTTTACAACTGGAAATGAATTTTGACCCTGGCAAAAATCGTTTTCATAAAAACCTCGATAATGGAACATTCATGCTTTTATTTGAACAGCATGCTCCGAGCGATGACAGCGACCCCTTAATTGCCGGCGAACGCCTAAAAGAAATTGAATACGCGGTTTTGGGTATTGATGCTATTCCATCAGGTCTGGCAATCACAGATCGTTTTATTTCTCCAAACACTTTAAATGCCTCAAGTATCGCGACAAGTTTAAGTCCTGACAACCGTGATCGCCATATTGTATTTTTGAGCGGACGCGAGTCAAATTTACAAAAAACCGCTGAAAACGCTAATTTCTGTATCGCAAACGGTTTTGCGAATATCGTCGCAGTCAGCGGCAATACTTACCCTGGAGAGAAGCTCAAAGAAAACCGCAAAAGAGTTTTTACAGATAGTGTACATATTTTAGAATACCTCAAGCCACGCGACAAATATCCATTTTTTGCCGGCTGCACAGTAAACCCTTTTAAATACAGCCCGGAGACAAGTTTTCCGCAATATTTCAAATTAATGAAGAAGCTTCGACAGGGAGCAAATTTTATAGTTACTCAACTTGGCTGGGATATGCTGAAACTTCAAGAGTTGCGCTGGTATCTATCCAACAGGGGAAAACATTTTCCGACAATTGCCCGTTTAACACTGTTAAGCCCCGAACTTCTCGAAAAAATTCAACACGGTAACTTGCCGGGAGTTCAGTTTTCCGCTAATTATCAAGCCATCCTTGAAAGTGAGCTAAAGTATTCTCATAATCAATTTGAAGCAGCTCAATGGCGCAGGCTGGAGCTACAGGCAGCCGGTTGCCATCTGCTCGGCTATAGTGCTATTCAAATCGCCGGACTCAACTCTCCTGATAGAATCAAAATAGCGGCAGAGCGCATCAAGGCGGCAATTGCAGAATTCAGCAGTTTTGAGGATTGGTCACAGGAATACACGGAATATCTGGCAAGAACCGAAATGGTGCCTTATCCTTATAAGTTTTATTTATTTGAGAATCTATTCTCAAAAGCTCATCTGGAAACAGCTCCGTCAATGACTGCTGTGCCGTCAAAGAGTTTATCAAATAGAGAAAAAATATCTTATAAAATTAAAAAATTTATATTCCCGCGAGCTGACAAACAAATTCCGGGAAGCCACTATTTCGCTAAAAAAGTTTTTGCTTCATGCAAAGAATGTTCACGCTGCCGACTGCCTAAAACTTTTTACGTATGCCCAGAACTTTGTCCGAAAGGCATGGCAAACGGTCCATGTGGCGGGACGCGTTTGAACGGCTTATGTGAAAGTTCTACTATGAAATGTATTTATAGTGAAATCATGCATCTCGCTACTTGGTGTAATAAAGTTCATAAGCTCGAAGAAAATTTAATAGCTCCAGTTGAAAGAAGCCAAAAAAAATAAACTCATTATTCTTCGTTTTGTTCGTCATTCGCTGAGCCACTACTGACTACGACCGTTGCCGGACGGAGCAGGCGTTCCCCTAACTTATAACCGCCGTTCCACTGCTTGATTACATAACCTTCCTCTACTTCGTCAGAAGGCTCGTTGGTCATTGCATCGTGCAATTTTGGGTCAAACTTCTCGCCTACAGCGTCATAAGCTACGACACCAAGTTCATCAAGTCCTTTTTTGTATTCTTTAAGAATCATTTCCAGACCTTGTTTAATAGCATCCATATTTTCGGATTTTTCCGCTGCCGTCATCGCCATACTGAAATGATCAAAAACCTGTAAAAACGGCAGAATTGTATCGCTTTGTCCGAACATTCTAGCATTAGCTATTTCTTTGGCTGTACGCATCCGGTAATTTTGAAAATCAGCTTTCAAGCGCAGTAGATTATCCTTACCCTCAGCTATTTCCTTGTTCAAGGCTTCGATTTGTTCTTCAGGACTGAGTTCTTTTTCTACAGTTTCTTCAATAGAATCCTCTGCTTCGCTATCGATGTCATTAAGCTTAAGGTCATCAGCTGTTTCTGTAACTTTTTTCTCTTTTTTCTTTTTCATATTCAAAAAATTCTCCGGTGTATATGATAGAGCTTCTATAAATGTCGTTTTATAACAATCAGGAAATATCCCGAAGCACTTAATGTAGTCATAAGTAGTAAAAAGTCAACTCATTGATAAAATTAGCAAGGATTTTTTTTAACCATCTCTATATAGGCTATGTTGCTGCTTTGTTCTGTTGCCGTGGCAAAAGTTGAATGACGCACTGTTGGGAGCCAGATAATTTTTCCGTCATTCGAGCGGAGAATGATTATATTTGTCTTTTCGACGGCGGTTAATTTACGTTCGGTTAATAATTTTTTGAGTTTTATCTGCCTTTGCCCGCCAAATGGAATCATTTTATCACCGATTTTGCGTTTGGATAAAATTAATTCATCAGGTAGGAGATCGGCATCAAAAGCTGTAATAGTTGGACTGATTATTTTAGGATCGAACTCTTTAGACAAGCTTAATGTGAATACTCTGCCATCGTAGGCGATACTGTTCTGACTGCGCCAATCCCAAGTGCATTCCCCTGTTTCTACAGGTTTATCACATGTCAAACCAACTTCATCGCGGTGAAGCCAGATAAAATAATTGTTTGTTAATGGTACTAATATCTGTCGCCCCTCCTTTCTCTCTTTTTGGTTCAAGGCCTTTTGAAAACGTTCAATCAGGTCATAATTCGGAACGAATTCGACTTTAAAAAAGGAAGTCAGCCAATAACGCAGAACTCGCGGTCGTAGAGCCGGAGCTAAAGAGCACCAGAACTTTAATTCGGTAATATTTTTATCAGCAATCAAAGAATATTTCTTCTGCGCTCTTTCCTCTATATAACGCGCATCCACTTCCAATGCCTTTGCCGCCTTGACCAAAGCAGTGGCGGCAGTAGGAAGTTTTTCGATTATTTCAGGAATAATCCGATGGCGGAAATAATTTCGAGTATAACTTTCATCAAAATTACTGTGATCAACACACCATTCATCAATGCCGCGATCAGCAAGAAATTCGATTAAATCAAGCTTACTATAAGCCAATAGCGGACGAATGAATCTAATTTTCTTAATCACAGACTCTTCACGAAGCGAGGTCAAACCGGAAACATTTGAGCCACGGCACATACGAATAAAAAGATTTTCGACACGGTCGTCAGCATGATGACCGAGGAGAACAATAACTTTTTCTTGATCCTGAATAAGCTCACTCCATTTAGCAATCCGTAAACGTCGTGCGATAGCTTCAATATTCTCATTCTGTTTGCGTTCAACTAGAGTATGTAAATCATATTGTTCGTAGTTTATTTTGAGCCGAAAACAAAAATCCCGGCACCACTGAGCATCTAAACGACTGGCTTCACCACGGATGCCATGCTCAAAATGTACAGCCGTTATGTCCAAATCCAATTCCTGCGCGAATGCATTTGCCGCAATCAGCAAAGACACGCTGTCCGCGCCTCCGCTAAAACCAATGTAAACTTTGTAGGAAGGGAACTTTCCAAGAATTTTTCCAACACTTTGAGTAATCATATTTTAGTACCAAAATTTTCACATTCATTGCAAAATTAAATTATGGTTGTAATATAAGATAAATAAAGAAAGAATTCAAAATTTTAAAGGAAATTTCTATGACTAAAATTATTGCCGCTACTCATAATCAACATAAACTGGAAGAATACCGTGAACTTCTTGATGGTCAGGATTTGGAAATAGTCTCACTAAATGATTATCCTGAATATGCTGAACCTGAGGAAAACGGCAAGACTTTTGAAGAAAACGCGAATATAAAAGCTTTATCCGGCGCTAACTATTGCGACATTCTGACTTTTGCTGATGATTCCGGTCTGGAAGTAGAAGCCCTGGATAACGCTCCGGGGATTTATTCATCCCGCTACGCCGAAAATGATCCCGCCCGCATCGCACGCATATTGAAAGAACTTGACGGCAAGGAAAACCGCCGTGCCCGTTTCGTTTGTGTTATCTCAATCGCTTTCAATAAGGAAATAGTCGCTTCGTTCCGTGGAGAAGTCTATGGAAAAATCATCGACGAGCCGCGTGGTAGTAATGGTTTTGGTTATGATCCTGTATTTGTGCCTGACGGCTTTGATAAAAGCTTTGCCGAACTATCCCAGAAAGAGAAGAATAAAATCAGTCATCGCGCCAACGCAATTGAAAAAGTTATTGAGTTTGTCGAAGATGAAATGGCAATATTAGACGATGAATTGAGCTGATTTCAATAAAAAATCCGCTTTTTTTTAAAAATACTGCAATAATCCTTATTTGGCTTGCGTTTACTTTAACAATTAAAGGCAATAGAGCCAATACAATCCAAAAATAAAGGAGACAGTAAAATGAAAACTCGTCTATTACTCGCAGTACTCGCAGTCGGATTCCTGGGAACTATCGGAATCGCTCAAGCCGAAAATAAAAGTGAAGGAAAAAAGATTAACTGGGAAGCTCATAGAGCTGAGATGAAAAAATTAAGGAAAAGCGATCCAGAAGCTTTTAAAGCCAAACGTGCAGAAATGAAAGCAAAATGTGACGCAAGGCTGGCAAAATTAAAAGAAAAAAATCCAGAAAAATATGCTGAAATAATGAAAAAAATGGAAGAACGGAAAGCACAACGGAAAGCCAAGCGGGAAGCCAAACATGCAGAAATGAAAGCAAAACATGAAGAAAGGTTGGCAAAATTGAAAGAAAAAAACCCGGAAAAATATGCTGAAGTAAAAGAAAGAATGGAAGAAATGGAAGCATTACGCAAAAGTGACCCGGAAGCCTTCAGAGCTAAAAGAAAAGAAATGCACGCACAAAGAAAAGCAAATAAAGGTAAATGCAAAGGCACATGCAAAGGCAAAAAATAAACAAAGCAGCAATTAAATCTTCGGATAAATAAAAAATCAGAGGCAATTGTAACTAAATTACAATTGCCTCTTTTTTATGGCTGATTTCTTTTTCTTAGAAGGACGCTTGTCAATTGCGGCACAGATCACCAAGAACTTCATGATAGAATTTTTCATAAGCAGAAACAACACTAGCGCAAAAACTTGTTTGTATTGGACTTTTCCAATTAACTCACTATATTATATTTTAGTTTTTTAATAC
>JAHOYW010000185.1 GCA_019038735.1 Victivallales bacterium
CGGATTCACACTTAAAGCCGGTGCTGGCATCAATAAAAACGCTTTACGACTTGGGTAAGCATGTTGAGTTGACTAATTTAGTGATTCCTGATAAAAATGATTCTATGGAATTAATTGATTCCTGGCTGAATTGGGTCGAAGCGAATCTGGATAAACAGCTTCCGCTGCATTTCAGCGCGTTTTTTCCGACACATGAATATCATTTGAGTCCGCGTACTCCTAAGGAAACACTTTTGCAGATAAAAAAACATGCTACTGCCCGTGGCTTTACATCTGTCTATTTGGGCAATATTTAAGCAATTAAAGGCTTAAACATGATTTTTAGTTTATACGCTTAATTTTGTGCTTATTGCCTTGTAAATATGTGTTGAGATGCGTATATTGACTAGTGGTTTTATTAATACATTTTTTTAAATAGTTGAGAATAATTTTAAAAAGAGGATTTGACGATGACTAAAAAAATAATGATAATAGCTTTAATTGTGTGTTCGCTGTGCGCGCTTAATTTTAATGCCAGTGCGGCTGAAGCATCGGGCAGAAAAACTCGTAGAGCCCGTAAAGCTGGTGGTTTTGATCGTGATCGCCCGAATAATTTTACTTCGTCTATGAAAAAACTTGGCGGTTATTTTTTATGGTATATTCCTAATCGTCTTATTGACGCGACTGATATAATTACATTAAATGTAAGTGTCGGCGGCAGCTTCCAAGCGGAAGTGCAGGCGACGCGTTTTGCCCAGATGGGCGGTAGCTATGGTCAAAGTTATTTTATGGCCAAGGCTTATTCACGCCAGTTTGGCTGTGGTCATAAAACAACTAGCCGCTTCGGTTTAGTTAATCTGGAAAAGGAAGTAACATTTGTTGATGAGACGACTGGTACTGTTAAAGAATATGTGATTGATTTTCCGGAATTTATAAGTGCTGATTATCATTTAGACGCTTTCCGTGATAAAGATGTGGACTTCTGGAAAATCGGCGGCAGTTTCGGGTGGGTTGTAGGAGTAGGTTTTGGTATTCATCCTCTAGAAATAGCGGATTTTGTTACCGGAATTTTCTGGCTTGATCTATCAAATGATGATTTTTAGTTTATAAGTTTTAACTGTAGTGTTTTATTTTCGCCTCTCTGCCGTGTGTAGCGAGGCAAAACTTTTTCAGGACTTTAATGATTACGCTTTCAGCTTAAGAGATTTGGAGACTGCTTGTGGCGCATTTGGATAAAAAAAATATACAGCAATTGCTGGAAGCTAAAAAATTTGATGAGCTTCGGCAACAATTTTCCTCTACCGATCCGGCTGATGTCGCAGACGCGCTTGAGGAACTAGACAGCAGTGAACTGGAATTGGTTTTTTCTATTTTGGATAATGAGGCGGCATCAGAAGTTTTATCGGAAATGGACCCCGAAGAGGTGGAAGATGTCATCGAGAGCTTAGAACCTGCGCGTTTGGCAAAGGTCATGGAAGAAATGGCGCCTGATGACGCGGCTGACCTTTTTAATGAATTAGATGCCCAGGAACAAAATCAGATTCTCCATTTTTTTGACCCAGTTAAAAAGAAAGAGATTCAGGAACTCGCGCATTACGAAGAGGACAGTGCCGGAGGTTTGATGACTCCGGAATTTTGTGCGGTTTCTTCGGAAGCTACGGTTCAGCAGGCAATTGGAGCACTGGCTGAGGCGGATTATTCAGACCCTATAACTTCAGTATTTGTTGTTGACCAAAAGGGGCTTCTTGTAGGCGATATTAATATTTCAGAACTTATTTCCAAGCCGGGTAAAGCTTTAGTGAAAGACGTTATTGATCCTGATCCTGTGTTTGCGTTTGTTGATGAAGATCAGATGGAAGTGGCGCAGAAAGTTAGAAAATATGACTTACTGGTTATCCCGGTGGTTGATCATGATAAAAAACTCATTGGTCGAATTACGGTGGATGACATCATTGATGTTATTGATGAAGAAGCGTCTGAAGATATAGCGCGTATGGCTGGAGCACCGGATATTGAGCATAACGAATCTTCACCTTTATCAATTGTACGTCTGCGTTTACCTTGGTTGCTGATTACGATGGTAACGGGAACTTTAGTGAGTATTGTAATCCAAAAAATAACCAATATTAAACCTGCGGTTTGTCTGGTGGCTTTTATTCCGGTTATACTCGGGATGGGCGGCAATACCGGAATGCAGGCGACAGCTGTAACTATCCGCAGTATTGCTCTTGGTGAAATAAAGTTTTCACGTCTGGCGGGGATTTTTCGACGGGAAATGCTTGTTGGCGCAATAATGGGTACAGTTTGCAGTATAATAATTGCCGCGGTAGTTTGGGTCAATTTGATATATTTTGCTAATTTTGACCCTGGCATTTCACTATTCAGGCTAATTATAGTAGTAGCTTGTTCGATGTTCAGCGCGATGACTTTTGCGGCTTTAACCGGTACGGTTTTTCCAATAGTTCTTCATCGTTTTAATATTGATCCCGCGGTTGCTTCAGGGCCGTTCGTGTCAACAGGTAATGACTTGTCGGCTTCTCTGATTTATTTAGTTATGTGTTATTTGATGTTAACTGTTTAATGGAGCTGTTATGGCACTTTACAAAGAAAAAAAAATAAATACTGTTATTTTAATCTTACTGCTCCTTACAGTGTTTTTTGCGATATTTTCTCCATGGCGACTTGCTGAACGTGAATTATACTGGGATGAAGACTATTATGCGGTTCAGACTCTTGAATTGAAACATACTCCTTCGATAACTTTTGCTCATGGCGAATTTACTTATGACTCAAATCCGCTTTTTCCATTAATCGTATCCACGCTTCAATCCACTTTTTCTCTGCCAGTAGAATTTGTCTTGCGTTTAGTGTCTCTTTTAGCTTTAGCGATGATTGCCTGTTTAGTTTGGGTGAGTGCCAAAAATGCAGGTGGCGTACAGGCTGCTGTGGTTGCAACGTCGGTTATGATTAGTTCGAATATTGTTATTGAAAAAACAATAGACGGCTATCCTGATACTTTAACCCTGTTGTTTTTAATGCTGGGATGGTTGCTGTGGTTTTACTTTGGGGTTGGTCGCGGAAAGTGGAACTTAGCTTGGATTTTAGGTTTTTTCTTTTGTGGATTAGCTTTTTATACTCAAGGTTTTATTGCTGTTTTATGTTTTATTTTACCTCTTGTTTTTATGCGTCGTCCAATGACTATATGGCCAAAATTAAAAAAGCCGGGCTTTGCTGTTGGTTTATTTATTCTTTTGCTTTTTGTCTTACTATGGTGGTTGCCGCATCTGATTTTTGCTCCTGAAATAGAGATTCGTCCTCTTGTTTTTGATGGTGAGGATATTTTGAGTTATTTGCAGCATCTGGCACTTTTTCCAATAGCTGTGGTTATACGTTTTCTACCGTGGAGCGTTCTGGCATGGGTGCCGTTTTGTGTTGCTTTTATGCCATTAGATAAATCACCTATTTTCAGCCGTTTTCTGAGAATATGGTTTTTTGCCTTATTTTTTGCCTTATGGTTCATACCGAATTTTGAATCTCGATACATGCTTTTATTAGTTCCGCCGGTAGCGATACTTATAGGTATTAATTATGGTATTTTTATCCAGCGTTACGGTCGTTATTTTCCAAAGTTTTACAGCTATTTTGGCTGGCTGTCATTTCTTTGTGCCGGACTTGTCATGGGATTTTATTTTGCGCCTGAGGAATGGGTTGTGTCTGTTGCCTCGTTTTCCCGTGGTATTGAATTTCGCAATCTGGCTTCCAATCAGGTAAATGCTTATGTCGGGTCTGGATTAATGGTGGTGATTGGCATCACCCTGCTGCTCTACCGCAAGACGCCGATTTGGATGGTAATATTATTTTTTGGTTTTGTTCCATCATTATTTTTATGGAGTATAGTTATTCCATACAAGGCGCAGGCTCACGGAAAACAGAACTTAGGAAAGCAACTGCGGGAAATTTTGCAGAAGGAAAATATTCCGGCGAATGAGATCATTTACAAGAGTGCGATTAAGGATTTGTATGGTGAATGTTATTACATGGGCTATCAGGTGAAAAAAATATACACGCTTAAAGAACTTCCGGAAAACAAAGAAGTTATTTATTTGATAAGCACCGATTATCCACAAGTTCCAAGCAGGGAATGGACCAATTTACTTCCTGAAAAGATGCAATATCGCGGACGTCCGATTGGCTTCAGGCGTGGTGTTCTGAAAAAACGACAGTTTAAAAAATGGCCGCGAAGATGAGCTTGAGAGCATTAGCGAATTGTACATATTCAGATATGGAAAGTTTGGTCAAAGATCTCGGTCAGCCGGTTTTTCGGGCTAAGCAGATTATGGAATGGGTATTCAAACATTATGAGCTTGATCCTGAGCGGATGCTTAATCTACCCTTAAAACTACGGAAAGACTTAAAAACCAAGCTCATTTGTATGTCGTCAGAGATTAAAGAGCTAAGCAAGGGTGATGACAAAACTACAAAATTATTGATTTCCCTCTCCGATAAGGAAGCGGTGGAGATGGTGATTATTCCTTCACGTGAACGTTTGACATTTTGTTTAAGTACTCAGGTCGGTTGTCCGGTTGGCTGTCGTTTCTGCGCAAGCGGAGAGGGCGGCTTGGTGCGCAATTTGGAAGCGCATGAAATTATCGAACAGCTTTACCATGGAATTGCTCATAGCGGCAGCTTCCCTGACAATATTGTTTTTATGGGGATTGGTGAAGGTTTATTGAATTTTGATAAGCTGGCGGCTGCGCTGGGGAAAATTACGGAAGCTGATTATATCGGAATGTCTCCACGACGGATAACTATTTCCACAAGCGGCTATGTCCCTGGGATTTATCGTCTTATAGAACTGGGTAAACCATTTATTTTAGCTGTCTCTCTACATGCTGTTGATGACGCGACCAGAGCTGAAATCATACCGGGAAAATTGTGTTATCCGATTGCGGAAATACTGCAAGCCTGTGATGATTACGAAAAAGAAATCGGCAGAATGGTAACTTTTGAATATACTATGCTTGCCGGTATCAATGACAGCAATGCTGATGCTGAAAAACTGGCTAAGATGGCGCGTCGGCATCATGCCAAAATTAATTTGATTCCCTATAATGAAACATCTAAGGAATTTAAACGTCCTAAAGAGATTGATATTTTTAACTTTCGTGATATTCTAGAAAAGGTCGGAGTTACAGTAATGCTGCGTTTGGAAAAAGGCGGCAAAGTTAATGCAGCTTGCGGACAACTCAGGGTTCAACATATAAAAGATCAAAAATAATGATTAAAGATTTAGGAATAATAATAGCCGCCGCCGGAATAAGTTCAAGATTCGGAGGCAAGGATAAATTGCTGGAAAAACTTGATGGAATGCCCTTGTTTCTGCATTCGATCAGGAATTTTTATTCACTATGTCCGCTTGGAAATATGATTGTTGTTGTAAATCCTGACAAAGTGGCAGAATTTGAAAAAATTGCCGGAGATTATTTGCCGGAATATCAGTTGCGTTTTGTTGCCGGTGCAGAACTTCGTGCTCAATCGGTACGGAATGGAATGGCAGTTTTGATGCCGCAGACAAAGTTCGTCGCTATTCAGGACGCTGCCCGCCCGTGGTCAAGTCCCGGCTTGCTGGAGAAGTGCCTGAGCCGCGCGCGACTGCATGGTGGCGCAATTCCAGCAAAAGCCGTGGTTGATACTTTGAAGCGGACAAATAAAGATGGACGTATAATTGATACTGTAGAACGGGATAATCTTTGGAGAGTTGAAACTCCACAAGTTTTTAATTTGGAACAACTCCTAGCTGCGAATAAACGGATCAGCGACATGAATGTTGAATTTACTGATGATGCTTCAATCATGGAAGCCGCGGGCTATGAAGTATATATAGTTTGTAATCAAGAAAAAAACATGAAAATAACTTATCGTAAAGATATAATCAACGAGGAAAGCGAAAGTGCTTGCTAGAAAAGTAAAACCAAATTTGGCTGCGGCTCCGGAATTTCCGGTGCGGCACTTGAATGTTAAAAAACTCAAGGACGGAATAGTCGTTCGCGTGCCGAATTGGCTCGGTGATATAGTAATGACTTTGCCGGCTCTTATGGAACTGAAAAAAATGCTGCCGGAATATTGCGGCTTATTTGTAATATGTCCGCCAAGTGCCAAAGATCTATTCGAATCTTTAGCGATGATTGACTATGTTATTCCATTGGAGAAAGTTCATCGTAACTGGTCTAAAGATGATTTGCAGAATGTCGTCAAGCTTCGTGCCGGGGCGGGAATATTATTTAATAATTCATTAAGAGATGCGGTTTTTATGCGTCTTGCCGGGATCAAACATCTGTATGGAGCTCAAGCGCGCGGACGCTCTATGCTCTTGAAACGTAGTTTCCCTTTTCCAGCGAGGCGTAGCAGAAGTTTGAATAATTTGCATCATAGCAATAAATACCTTTCAATAGTTAAAGCTCTTGGAGCTTCTGACTGGAATGGTGATCTTCCTGAATTTACAATAAAATATCCTTTGCATCAGTCGATTCCTGAAGTTATAGATGTGTGCAGTCATCCCAGCTTGATGACGATTGCCGCTGGTGCCGCTTATGGCGGATCAAAACGATGGAGTGCTGAGAACTTTAGAGAAGTAGCCAACTGGTGGATTAGCGAGGGGGGAATTGTTGTCGCGTTGGGGACAGCTAAAGAAAAAAATATTGCTGAAGAAGTCATCACCGGTCTGCCGCCTGAAAAAGCTTATAATATGGCAGGCAAAACTGATATGTGCGAATTAATGCATTTATTACTGAATTCTAAAATCTGCGTAGCTAATGATAGTGGAATAATGCACCTTTCTGCAGTTCTGGGAAAACCGGGAATTGCTATTTTTGGACCGACAGATCATTCTGCAACGGGTCCTATATCAAATTACTGGCGGGTTATCTATGATAAAATTGTCTGCTCACCTTGTTTCAAGCGCGAATGCCTATATGGTCATAGTCAGTGTATGAAATTATGCAGTCCAAGACGGGTTGTCGAACAAATTCAGGAAGTGTTGAATACTGATTAGTTGAACACTCCTAGCATACTCAGGAATGTAAGTAGCCGTCAAAATACTTAAGTTTTTCAGGTGAACGTAATTTTTCCAGTATTTTTATTTCGAGTTGCCTGATACGTTCCCGGGTCAAGTTGAAATGTTCACTGACCTTAACCAGGGTCATGGGCGAATAGCCCATCAAGCCGAAACGCATTGTGATGATTTGCTGTTCGCGTTCAGATAGAGTTGAGAGGACTTCGTGTAATTTTTCTTTTAAAACCTTATCTGCTATAGCTTTTATGGGATCGTCATCGCTTTTATCTGAAGCTATTATATCCTGAAGTATAGAAGCATCTTCACCGCTGCCTAATGGAGCTTGCAGAGAAATTGCCTGTCTTGCCATTTTACGGATAGCGCTGATACGTGAAGTTGGTACCTCTAAGGCGATGGATAATTCTTTTATATTTGGTTCTCTGCCGTGTGTCTGCATGAAAATCTGTTCGACATGATTCATGGATATAATTGTATTTACCATATGAACAGGAATACGTATAACTCTGGATTGTTCAGATATAGCGCGACTGACAGTTTGCTTTATCCACCATATTGCATAAGTGCTGAAGCGGTTTCCGAGGCGAAAATCAAATTTTTCCAAAGCACGCATCAAGCCGATATTTGCTTCCTGAATCAAATCATTTATGGGTAAGCCTCTATTGCGGTATTTATTTGCAATGCTTACAGCTAGACGGAGGTTGGCTTCGAGCATTTTTTCATGCAATTCCTTCAAATGATTATATTTATCTTTAATTTTTTTCAGGAGAGGGAAAAATTCTTCTAGAGTCATTAGAAATTTTTCTTCAAGATAAGAAATTTTTTCAGAAGGAATATCTTTTATACTAGCACATTCAGGTTTCCGTAGCTTTGGAGACGCCAACTGGAGGTATTCGAGAGTTACTTTATACCATTCTTTCAGGTGATCATATACTACTTCATATTTGAGCATACATTCTACAGCTTTAGTGCGAACAACGTTCTGATTTTCATCTTTTTTGCTGTAGGCTTCATTTAATTGTTTATATAAATCTATAATTTCTTTATTCCATGCGGGTATTTGTAGAATAACATTTTTTTGATTATTCATGGATGATGCTAGGAAGTCATAGCTGAGATTAGTATTTTTGTCGTGAATCTTATCTAAAATTTTGGAATGTTCGGGTAAAATAAATCCGAGTTGATAAAGCTCGCGGCGCAGAGCAACTGTCGCATTATCAATTTCTTCAATAAGTTGTTTTTGTTTATCTTGCTCAAGCAAAGGAATATCATTTATCTGGCGCATATATATTTGTAGAGAGTCACTGCTTTCACTTGAAGGATAAGAATCTATTTTGGGGGATGAAGTAGGAATTTTCTTTGTCTTTTTATTGCTTTTTTTGGGTATTGCTTCATTTTTTTTAGAAGTTTTGAGCATAAAAGTAATTTTACCTTAAATTGAATGATTATTACTATACTAAGGATTTTTTTATTTTCAATAATTCTTATTTTTTTTATGCATAATTCTTGACCTGTAAGCATTTATACTGATTTGCAATCAAAAGCTTAGTAAAAGCACGGCTAGGGACAGCCGTGGCTACATTTAAAAATCAAGAAAG
>JAHOYW010000111.1 GCA_019038735.1 Victivallales bacterium
ACATGATCGAAGGCACAAAATAAGGACGCTCCGATTAAGATCACCCACGACACGCCAATGCCACAGAAACCATAACCGAAACGTCCAAAAAATTGAAAGGAACGCCCGTATAAATAAATATACGGACGTAACTCTCAGCTCAGTGTTTCGGTTTAAAAATTTGGCGTATTTGGGGTGAAACGTCTGCTGAAAGTTCGTCTAAGAACTATCAATAATTATAATTTTGGTTTACTTTATATTTTACCTCTTCATTGATTTATGTAAATATAATTGAACATTTTTTGTCAATTTGCAAGTTTTGTATAAGCAAAAGATTAGATAAAACCCGGTATAGCTTAAATTCTTGAAAAAATAAAACTTTACTGCAAAACTCGAACGCTCACGCCTTTTCAAAAATCGCTTTGCTCTTTTTGAAAAGCTTCGGTTGCCTTTCGCTACGCTCAGGCTCAGCCTACGCAGAGTCTCGAGAACGGAACTGTTTAATTGCGCATGACCATTAGACTGCGCTAAGTGGTCATACTTAAGATTTTGTCCATTGGAGATGGACGACCAACAGACTTGCCTGTTGGATCGGCAACCGGAGGTCAATCCGGTTTTTTTATATAAACTAAGGTGATGGGCTTATTTTCAACTTGCCGATTTGGATAGTTTCTGTTTTTGATTTGTCTTTCGGGTTTCTTCTGACTATAAAAACTCCGATTTCTGGATTGGCTTTGCAGACTTTTTTTGCAAAGTCAATACCCAGTATAAAAATAGCCGTTGAAAGAAAATCCGCCTCACCGGCACTTGGATTAAGCACGCTAACAGAAAGCATGTCCTCTACAGGTTTGCCGGTCTTCGGGTTCATTATATGGGTATAATGACGTCCTTTGATTGTTACATAGCGCTCATAGTTGCCGCTTGTCGCGACAGCTTGATTATGCAGGGAAAGCTTGGCGCAGATTTTGTTTTTAGCCAATGGATCGCGGATACCGATGGTGTAGGATTTTTTTGGAGCCGGTGGACGTCCCAGACAATACATGTTGCCACCGAGATCAATGACTCCGTGTTTGATGCCCATCGCTTTAATTTTTTCTACCGCGCTTTGTACCGCTATTCCTTTAGCTATACCGCCAAAATCTATTGACATACCGGGAACGGTGAATTTGACCGTGTGTTTTTTATTGTCAAAAACTATCTTGTCAAGACCGGTTTTACTTTGCGCTTCTTTGATCTCTATTGCGCTGGGGAGCGTATCGCCGCGTTTGCGGTAGAATCCCCAAAGCAGCATTAGCGGACGGGCACTTACGTCAAAAGCACCTCCTGATTTAGCATAGTCACGGCGGGATGAATTAAATATATTCCAAAGCAGGGGGGAGCATTTGAATGCTTTAGTGTAAGCAGTTTTATTGAGTCGTGAAATTTCACTTTCAGGATCAAAGATATTGCATACTTTCTCGATTTGAGAAAATATTTCGCTAATTTCGGCACTTGCTTTTTCGGTCAATTCAGTTTTTCCGTAAATAACAGTGTGGGCAAAAGTGCCCATGACAGTAAATTTACGTTCAGTTTTTTGCGTGTTGGTGTTTAGACTTGTATCTTTCGGGAATAAATAAATCCATGTCAGCGAGCAAAGAATAGCTATAGTTAATACTCGCCAGTACTGTTTTTTTGAAGTGTTCATTGTCTCTTTATCAGATTTTCCCATGATTCACCTTGTTTAATATTTTAATATACTTCTTTTTTACTTTAGCATATATCATTTGCATTCCACTCGAACGCTCGCATCTTTTAAAAAATTCGTAAACTCATTTTTTAAAAGCCTTGCTTTTCGAGAACGGTACTTTACAGGCGCGGTAAACCGCGCCGAATTTCGCTCGTTAGAGACGAGCGACCAGCGTTTTCCGCCGCTGGACCACGGACCGGAGGTCAATCCGGTTTTTTTATAAAAGATTTGACACTACCGTTTAGAAGATATATTGTCATTTATAATAGAATATATGATTTTATAGAATATTCAAGATAATATTCATTACGCGTTTGACTAAATCTATATATTGAGCTTATATTATATCAATAGAATATTTTAAAACACTTAATTAGTGAAGGTGAAATATGAGAAAGATAAAATTTATTTATTTGTTTGCGGCAATAATATCAATAATGGTGTTTGTAGCAGCGTGTAATTCTACTGATTCATCGGTGGGCTCGTATCAATCAGCTAAGGTTTTTCAAAAACCTTTATTTGGGAAAATTGCGAAAAAATCAGCGGCTTACGAGGGACCGGCACGTAATCCGGTTATCTTTATACACGGCTTTTTGGGAGCTCGTTTGCGGGATAAGGAAACAGGAGATTGTGTCTGGGGAGATTTTAGCGGTGAACAGATTATGGATGGTTTCAGTAAGAAATACATTCGTCAGCTGGCTTACCCCATGGAACTTGGTAAACCTCTGGAAGAATTATCTGATAACCTGGAAGCTGTGCAGTTATTGAGGAATATGAAAGTAAGTATCATGACAATGGATTTCCGCATGGTTGCTTATCAATCTATAATCAATAGTCTGACAAAAGGCGGTTATATTCCTGAATGTATGCCTTTGCCTAAAGATAAAAAGTTCTATTCATTATTCGCTTTTTATTATGACTGGCGTGACGATATTACTGAAAACAGTAAACGACTTCACCAGTTTATTATGCTTAGAAAAAAATATCTTCAAAAGAAATATGAAAAATATTATGGTCTTAAAAACTTTGACGTGCAGTTTGATGTAGTTACACACTCAATGGGTGGACTCCTGGCGCGTTATTATCTGCGCTATGGTGAACAAAAACTTCAACCTGAACATACTCTTATGCCGACTCTGGACTGGCGCGGCAGCAAAAATGTTGATAAAGTTATTATTGTCGGAACTCCTAATGCCGGTTATCTGGATACTTGTATTGAAATGACTCAAGGCTTACAATTAGACCCGCGTCTGCCCAAATATCCTCCGATGCTGGTCGGGACTTGGCAAAGCTATTACCAAATGATGCCGGTCTTAGGTATGCGCGCGGTGATTTTGGATCACAAAGCAGGCAAACCTGAAGTTGATGTATTTGATCCAAAAGTATGGATTGCGAGAGGCTGGGGTTTGGCTAATCCTAGTCAAGACAAAGTGCTTAAGGTATTGTTGCCGAAAGTATATACAGCCGAGAAGCGGCGCGCAATCGCGCTTGATCATTTGAGGAAATGCTTGAGAAACGCTAAAAAGTTCACCAAGGCAATGAGCATACACGCCAAACCGCCTAAAGATATTATGTTGATATTATTCGCTGGAGACGCGGTAAAAACCAGTCGTACAGCAACAATAGACCCTAAGACTAAAAAATTGAAAGTCATAGAGTGGGCCCCGGGAGATGGAAAAGTTTTATCATCCAGCGCGCGCTTTGATCAAAGGGCAGGGCGCAAGTGGACACCATTTCCCATATCACCTATCAAGTGGCATGTAGTTATCAATGTCCAGGGAGCGCACATGGGAATTATGAATAGCTATTCATTTCTTGATAACTTAAGTTATTATCTTTTGTCTTTCCCCTCAGTTAAAAGACATGAGGCGCATCTTTACTTTGAAAAATTAGATAAAGACAAGAAAAAAGCAAAATAATGCACTGTTATCTCATTAAAGTAGTCGCAGCCTGCGCAAAGTGCGACTACTGTTTACAAACATACTTTAAAACTTAACCCTTAACCCTTAATACTTTCAAGTCTTTTCAGCCATATTTCAGAACAGGCATCGGACGGCATGCGCCAGTCACCGCGCGGCGAAAGACTGATTGTTCCCACCTTTGGACCGTCCGGCATGCAGCTACGCTTGAACTGCTGCTGGAAGAAACGTTTTATAAAAAGCTTCAAAGTATTGAGAATCAGCTTATTTTCATAAGTTTTATCAAAGGCGATAGTTGCTAAGTAATATATTTTTTCCGGTTCAGCACCATATTTAATGAGCTGATAGAGGAAGAAGTCGTGTAATTGATAAGGACCGATAATATCTTCTGTTTTCTGATTGATTTTACTGTTACGCTTATTGGGGAGCAGCTCAGGGCTGACAGGGGTGTCAATAATATCTTCCAGAATATTCTGTAGTTTTTTCTCTGAATTTTCCGCAACCCAGCCAATAAGGTAGCGTATCAAAGTTTTTGGAACAGCACAATTGACCGCGTACATTGACATGTGATCGCCGTTGTATGTTGACCAGCCTAAGGCTATTTCCGATAAGTCTCCAGTACCGACCAGCAGACCGTGTTCATGGTTGGCTATATCCATCAACAATTGAGTTCTTTCGCGTGCTTGAACATTTTCATAGGTAACGTCATGAATGTTTGGATCATGATTAATATCTTTAAAATGCAGTAAACAGGCATCACTTATATTTATTTCCTGAAATTCAGCACCAATAAATTTAATCATTTCAAGCGCGTTGTTGTAGGTGCGGTCAGTAGTGCCGAAGCCCGGCATGGTTACTGCCAGTATATCAGACATTGGACGTCCCAGCAGTTTCATGGTTTCAGCGCAAACCAGCAGTGCCAGAGTGGAATCAAGTCCACCTGAAACACCTATGACCAATTTTTCCGCTTTTACATGTTCAAGACGTTTCGCAAGTCCCGCGGCTTGGATATTGAAAATTTCCTCACAGTGGATGTCGCGCTCGTCTGCGTTGGACGGAACAAAAGGATTAGCATCTATATGAGCATATTCTATTGTTGGTGAAGAAAAAACATCAGTCAGCAAAATTTCCCTGAAACATTTTTCAGTTTTCGCGTCTCCCATAGAGCTTTCGCTTAAACGAATCCCCTTAAGTTTTTGCAAGTCGATATCTGCGTAAATAATACTGCTTTCACGATGAAAACGTTCATTTTCAGCAACAATTTGTCCATTTTGGGCGATAATCGAATGTCCGTCAAAAACTAGATCAGTGCTTGATTCATGCACACCTGAAGATGTATAGATATAAGCTGCCAGACAATGAGCACTTTGTTGTTTTACCAGATTGCGGCGGTATTGAGACTTCGCAACCAGCGCGTTGCTGGCTGAAAGATTGAATATGCTTGTCGCCCCGGCAATTACCTGATGTGAGCTAGGCGGAATCACTCCCCACAAATCTTCACAGAGTTCTACTCCGAAAGAGAAATCCTGCCCGCCGGAAAATATTAAATCAGTTCCAAATGGCACGGAAGTCATACAGATAGTTCCATCAGGAACAGTTTCGCCTGATTTAAAATATCTTTTATCGTAAAACTCCCGATAATTAGGATTGTTGCTTTTAGGAATGATGCCGCGGATTTTACCTTCCTGCAGGACAAAAGCACAATTATAAAGAGCGTTTTTCCAGAAGAATGGCGCACCGACAATTATAATCATTGAGCTGCTGGCGAATGCCGCGGCTATTTCCTTTATTCCCGCCATTGCTTCCTGACGCAAAGCGGGTTGAAAAAATAAATCGCCGCAAGTATAGCCGGTAAGTGCCATTTCAGGGAAGGCTACAGCGGATACTTCATGCTCTGAACATTCTTGAACACTCTTGATTATTTCAGCCGTATTAAAGGCAATGTCCGCAACTTTTATTTTAGGCGATGCCGCCGCAAAACGATAAAATCCAAACATGATACATGCTCCTAACTAAATTTATATAAATTATTTTCTATATACATCTTTTCTATGTTGAATTCGGACAACTAAAACGCTGTCATTAATTATTGCGTAAATAACACGATAATTTCCAACTCTGTATTTTCTTAGCCCGGCAAAAGCTCCCTGTAGCTCAGGGTATTGATCAGCTTTTACAGATAGTTCCGAGTTTAATTTATTCAGAATTCGGTTTGCTTCGGAAACAGCTATTTTTTTTAAGTCTTTTGAGACTGACTTTTTAAATGTGATATTATAAGCCAATTTCTTTTCTCATTTCATCCATTGATATTACTGGATCAGAAGTGTCTCGTAGTCGTTCAAGACCAATTTGTAAATTTGCTTGTTCATGCAAATAATTCTCAAGAGCTTTTTGCACGAGAAATGATTTTGGTCTTTCCATTGTCGAAGCAACATTGCTAAGCTCTTTTGCCAGTATATCCGGCAATCTTACTGAAAGTGCAGTACTCATATTTTTTATACTCCTATGTGTATTCTGTTGTAATACAATATAATACCTTGTATTACAAAAGTCAATAGTGCTTCAGTAGTCTATCCTGATTATTTTATGACCAGCATAATTGTTCTGCGCCCGGGTTTGCTTAATGTATTTTGCGCATTGACTAGGAGAGCGTATTCGTCGGCTGGAACAAGACATGGTTTTAAGTTTATATTATAAATTATTTCTAATCTACGGGGTGAAACCCTTTTGCTAGTGATTTTTATTGTACCGCCATTTTTGGGATATTTGATAAAAAGGTCTTCAGGTTGAATGACAATTTTTTCGAGATTATCCGGCAAATCAACAAAATATTTTATGCTGATACGCTTATATTTATTTTGAAAATATGGATTTTCGCGTTTTTCAAAGCCAATCCTAATCAGATTTCTTAAATAATCAAAGGGAAGTTTGAAATAAAGATATTTACCGTCTTTTATTACATAGTCAGGTATTTTTACCGCATAATGTACTTTGCCCGGATAAGTTTTAAAATCACTTGTGAATTTACTTGTCGCTACCGCTGATTGAGCAAGTGCTGAAACTCTTTTTTGAAAATAACGTTTACGTTTCTCAGGTGTCATTTCGCTGAATAGATGATTGCTGTTTTCAAAATTATCGCCGTAAGAGAATTTTGTTGTTGAAATCAATATGCTTCCGTCTTCAATTATTTTTAATGAATATTCCAAGTTAAGATGACTTGTCATATCCTTTGGCATTTTGATTATTCCAAGTTTGCCACTGTTCAAATCTAAGGCGATATTGCCTTCATTAGCGCAAACTCCAAGTTGTGCGTATTGCTTTGTGTCATTGAAATAATAATTCTTTCCTTTATGGATAATTTTAACTAACACTGTATTAAAATCGTTATCTGGACGAGCAGTTAATTCAGCCAGTGCCTGCGGCAATGCTGGAATATTCGCCACGGTAAGAAATTTCGGTTTGAAGCCGGCTTTTTTGAGCATTGTATAGAGCAGTACCGCACGGTCAGTAGAGTTGCCGTAAGCATCGCTCAAAGTTATGTCAGCATAACTTATACATGACAAAGGGAAAGCACTTAAACCGGGACCGATTGCGCGTATTTTTTTCGCGACATAATCGCGAATAGCTTTCATTGCTTCGAGCGGAGTTTTTTCGGCAATTAATTTGCTGGTCAGAGCCTCAGTTTTGTTTTGCTTTTTACTTGCTTTTTCCAGATATGTTTTTAATTCTTTTGAATAATCCTGCCAGTTACCGGATGAGAACTTTATTGCCGGAACAAACAAGTATGTTGGAGGAGTTTGTATTTCCGGCTTGACTGCCGCGACGTTGTCAACTTGCCATTTGTGAATAATCATGCCGTTTTTTTTATAAGTGTCAGCAGATAAAGCTTCAGGGATGTTTGAAATATTTAATTTCATTTTTTCAGGATAGCGCAGTAAAGTTTCCTTGTGTATAATTGGTGAGCTGTTCTGGAAAAGTGCCATAGCGCTTACGAATGGCTGTTTAGTGTTCTCTACAACAAACTCATATTCGATCAAACAGCCGACTTGAATAGCGGGTAGGGTGACTACCATTATTTTTCCGGCGGGATAACGCGGCGCGCTGCCTATCCAGCCTTGATCCATTATATTTGTCTCGGTTTTATTTAACTTGAATTTTTTGCCGTTTGGTCCGGTGACTAGTACAGAATTTATAGACACCTTCTGCCAAATGGGATTATAATGCACTTTTATTTCAGAGTTGTTTTTTACTCCGGCATAACTCAATATTTTCTTTTTGATTTTTGTACTTATGCTGAAAGTATTTTTATTTTTTATATCGACTGTGCTTTTTTGGCTGATAATCACGCTTTGAGCTATCGGGAATAATTTTTTAAGATTCTTAACTTTAGCGAAATCCTCTTTCAAAACAAGCATTTTGCGATTTTCGAATTGTATTTTTTCAATATCTTTTTTCAGTTTTATGTATTCATTCGGGAGAAATTCAATCGCATTGATGAGATATTTTGAACTGCCGCTTAATTGATTATTTTTGCTTTGTATTTTACGTTCCCAAAGCAATTTTTTCCAGTTTATTTTTTTGTAGTCAGGGAATTTCGCAATGCTCAAAGCAAGCGGCAGTTTGTAGGTGAAATTTTCAATAATGCCGCAGGTAGCGGATAATTTTAATGGATATTTACGTTTTTTTAAACCCATTCCTCCGAGTATCCATCTTACGGCACTGAATGATTGTCCAATTTGCGGTATTTGCAGCAGCATAGTATCTTTGCCCTTAATCAGCAGGCTGTTTGTAATAAAGCTGAATTCAACAGACAAAGGAATCTTGAAATTGCGTAGATTTTCAGGAATGAGTTTAAAGCTTTTAAGTTTCGCCCCCGGCATCAGGGATTTGAGACGCGCCGCAAAAAACTGTTTAATGTTTTCTGGTTTCCAGCGTAAAAATGCGCCACGGTATATGGTGT
>JAHOYW010000158.1 GCA_019038735.1 Victivallales bacterium
AAATAATCACCAAATTTAGATTCTTCAGACTCCAATATGTCACTTATATCAATTCCCTGCAAACCTACATCTCTTAAATACAAACCACTCAAATCTACATGCCCTATATCCGCGCCATCCATTAGACTGATTTCATTTTTGAGATAAGTACCGCTCATATCTATAGCCTTATACGATGCGCTATTACGAAAAATCAATGGTTTATGACTGCCATCTAAATTTCTTTCACGCAAATATATATCCCTTAAATACGCTCCATATAAATTGGCAGTTCGTAAATCTGTACCTTGAAGCATGAAACCACAAAAAATTAATCCGTCATCCCATAAAAAATAGTTTTTTTGGCGTGTCGTTTTAGCATTTTTTTGCATTATTTCATGAAAAGCATCATGTTTTTTATCCTTACCCGGCTTGGAATCGCTGTATTCAGGAGGATCAACAAAATGATCATTCCAGGACTTTTTGTCCATGGATTTTTGTTTCTTAGGATGCATGAAGTAAAAAGCGAATAGAAAGATTACTGCTACAATTACAATCCATCCCCACCATAGCCCCGCAAAACTCGGCATGATAGCAATAATAGAAATATTGTAAGAATAAAAAGTCATTCAGTCAAACTCCATATTTATACTCAAACGCTCGCATCTTTTTAAAATTTGCTTTGCTCATTTTTAAAAGCCTCTCTTTTTGAGAAATGAATTTGGTCTAATGCGCGGCGAAATGCCGCTTAAATTTCGCCCATTGGAGATGGGCAACTCGCGTTTCGCCGCGAGACCACGACCAGATTAATTCTGGACTGGATTATTTTTTTATTAAAAGACGAGCTGAATTACCGGCACTATGCATTTTGCCAGTAGATTCCGGTATTGTCATTTCTCCGCTGGAAGTTTCGCCTTTACCAAAAACATCGAGCAACATACGCTCCAGAACCATTGGTGAATAGCCCGGTGAATGACAGCTCAGAACAATGAAAAAATCTTTTGAATCATCTCTCAACTCTCGACATGCTTTTAATAAATCGACAAGATTCTGTTCGATTTTCCAAACCTGTCCTTTTGAGCCACGCCCGAAAGTCGGCGGATCAAGAGCTATTCCATTATATTTATTGCCGCGCCGAACTTCGCGCGCAATAAATTTTTGTACATCATCTGCAATCCAACGAATAGAATCTGGAACGTTGTCGTTGATGCTTTGATTTTCGCGCCCCCACTCATTCATACCGCGCGCGGCATCAAGATGCGTAACTCTAGCTCCCGCCTCCGCCATCACCATTGAGCCAACCCCTGAATAAGCGAAAAGATTTAAAGTCGAGACTTCACCTTTTATCTGCGGAATGATCTTGCGAAACCAATCCCAGTTACTATGTTGTTCAGCGAAAAATCCCAAATGTCCAAAATTGGTTGCTTTAACATTGAGTTTAAAGCCGCCCCATTCGGCAATCCATGATTCGGGAAGTTTCTGTTTCCAGTCCCAGGAACCGCCACCGCTTGCGTTACGGGTAAAAGTTCCGACAGCTTTATCCCATTCGGATTGCGGCAAAGTCTGTTCCCAAAACGCATTGAGTGCTGGTCTGATTAAACGGTATTTGCCGATTTGTTCAAGCTTACAGTTGTTTCCGGTATCAAGAAGTTGGTATTTCATATATTTTATAAAACCTTAGGCCTTTTTATTTATAGCATTAAAAACTACTTTACCATTACACACAGTCATGACAGGACGGTTTGTGCCGCATTCAAAAAATGCTATATCAGCACGCTTCTGGGGCTGAAGTATGCCGCGGTCTTCCAATCCCATAGCGAGTGCCGGATTAAATGTTACACAAGCGGCGGCTTTAGTAGCTTTCATGTGACTGTATGTCATCAGACTGTGCCAGCCTGAATCCAGCAAAGTTGTTGTTCCGGCTAAACTTCCATCGGCAGTTTGAGCTATTCCGTTAGTTATTTCAAAATCTGCCGCACCGACATGATATTTGCCGTCAGGCATTCCAACCGCCATAATTCCATCACTGATACCACATACCTTATTATCCGGTTTGCAACGACAAGCTAAATCAATCATCAGTGGATTCAAATGATGTCCATCAGTAATTAATTCAACATTAACTCGCGCGTCAGTTAAAGCTATTCCAGTTAAAGTCATATCTCTTTGATGCAAAAGAGGCATACCGTTAAATAAATGCGTACAGTAATGAGCACCCGCGTCAATCGCGTTCAAAGTATCCTTTTCACCAGCGACACTGTGCCCCATTGAAGGCATGATACCATTTTCGACCAGTAATTCGACCAATTCCACCGCTTTATCAAGTTCCGGTGCAAAAGTCATCTTTTTTACTTTTCCTTTACCGGCCGCGATCAACTCACGACAAAAGCCCAGATCAATCGGCTTGATATCATCTGGTAACTGTGTACCGTGTTTTTTGCTATTAATGAATGGACCCTCAATATGTATGCCTACCGGATCAGCTCCGGAAAGTTCAGCCGCCATCATATCAGACAAGACCGAAAGATTCTTAATCATCGTCTCAAAAGGCGCGGCAACCACAGTTGGAACAAAAGTAGTCACGCCGTGGCGCGCCAATATTTTACTCATATCTTCCAAGTGTTCTTTACCTGTATACGCGGAAGAAGAATCAAAACCACCGGCACCATGAATATGCGAATCAATAAAGCCGGGCATACAATATATATTGTCAAGTTCAATAACTTCCAGTCCTTCTTCGCGGGTAAAAGCTGAAGCTCCACCGATTGCTAAGATCTTTTCGCCCTGACATAAAATCGAACCTTTATCGAGTCGCTTTTCCGGGGTGAGACAATAATCTGTTACATATAGTGTCCTATTTTTTACCATTATCCAAAAAATTCCTTAATTATAGCTACTTTTTCATTGTCTTCTAAAGGATACAATAATGGCAATTTATTTCATTTGCAAACACTTATAACTAATCTATCTAAAATCTTTTGCTTTTCGTTTGTTTTTTTTTATTTTTTATGTTATTTTTTCTTGTTTAAATGATATTTTTTTTGATGATTAATTTTTTTTTGAAAAAAGTTTATCTTTTGATTTGTATATTAGTTTTTTAGTCATATTTTAGATATAGTTGCCCGCTAGGGGAAGGATTTACTGCCTGTTAATAACTTGTTAACAACTTGTTGAGTTCTTCAGTTTTTTTTCGTAAGTTCCTAATAATGACGGAGTTTCAAATAAAACATCCAGCCGAAGTGACAAAATTGTTATTTTATCTTTATTTATTTTTGAGGTGAAAGCTGTTTTTTTGAGCTGAAATTGACTTTTTTATAAAGAATAAAGCGTTTTTTTTGTTGAATGATTGAGAAGAGGCTAAAATTTATTATCCGGTATTAGTTTTAGCATATTATTAAGTTATTTTTTGCTTTAAGCACAAAGTTGTTGATAACTTTAAACAAATTTAAAATTTTTATGTACAAAAGGATTTAGAGAAGATGGATGTAGTAAAATCTAATGTTGCGGAAATTTGGCAAATTGCCGCCGAAAGATTGCAGCAAAAAATACATATTACTACATACGAACAATGGTTTCAAAATATAGTTCCAGTCGCATTGAATGCAAAGGCTCTTATTTTGGGAGTCTCTGATGATTTTTTCGCGGATTGGCTGCAAGATAATTTTGATGATATTTTATGTGATTCTCTGAAAGATATTGACGGTATTGATTATTCCTATAATTTTAAGAGCGGTTATCTACCTGAAAAGAAAAAATCTACACCGAAAGTCAAAGCAAAAGTCAAATCCAAAAAAACTTCGAAAAGAATTAAGCCCGCCAATTGTTTAAGCCGTCATACCTTTGAAAACTTTGTTGTCGGCGAGGAAAACCGTTATGCTTATACAGCAACCCACACCGCATCAGAAAAGTCCGGTTTATACAATCCTCTTTATATTTACGGCGGTACTGGTACCGGAAAAACTCATTTACTTCAATCGGTAGCACACCACGCGGTAAAGCGCAATCCAGAAACTCGCGTCCGTTATATCACTTGCGAAGATTTTTTGAACAGTTATGTCGATTCTCTTCGTAATAAAAGACATTCTGAATTCCGTACTTTTGTTCGCAATATAGATATTCTCCTGGTTGACGATGTTCACATGCTGGCTAACAAAACCCAGTTGCAGGAAGAATTTTTCAATACTTTCAATACATTATACAATCAGAATAAACAAATCATTTTGACTTCCGACAAACAGCCAAGTGAAATTAAGGGCTTGGAGTCTCGTCTAGTATCACGTTTTGAATCTGGAGTAACTACCGAAATAAGCATTCCCGGTTTTGAAACACGTTTAGCTATTTTGCGGATGATGCAGGAAGAACATTTAGTAAAACTTAACGATAAAGTCTTACAGTTTATCGCAAATAATATACATTCAAGTGTCCGTCGTCTGCAAGGCGCCTTGTTCCGTCTAGTGGCTTACGCCTCCGCAATGTCAGTAGCGGATATTGATGTTGAACGGGCAGAGCACTTATTACGCAGACTGCTCGAGGAAGAAACTGCCGCGCAACTTGTTTCCATTGATTCGATTCAAAAGGTTGTAGCTGATTATTTTGAAATTCGTGTCAACGATATTTTAGGTGATAAACGACCTAAGAATATTGCTCAACCACGCATGGTGGCAATGTATCTCTGCCGCAAATTAACGGATTTTTCTTATCCTGAGATCGGCAGTGCTTTCGGAAGAAATCACGCAACAATAATGAATGCGTGTAAGCAGATCCCGAATCTTTGTTCAAAAGATGACAACATGCGCCGTTCAGTATCGCTGTTGGAACACAAATTTAAAAATTAATGGCAAACGCCGCCTTCTTTAATATGAAAGATATTAAAACTACTCGTCCGATTATTGGTATCAGCACTCATTTCAAGTACGGTGATGACTACAAAAGTTCCTTTCGCAACCACATACTAGTGCCGGAACTTTATGTTCAACGCGTTTTGAACGCCGGAGGTTTTCCGCTACTTATTCCCTGTGTTGAAAATCCTGAACAAATAGAACTTTTCGTAAAACTTCTCGATGCTTGTGTGTTTATTGGCGGTCCCGACTATCCGGCAAAATTCTTTAATGAAGAAGATTTGCCTGAAAACAAAGCATATTTACGTTTGCGACCAGATTTTGAATTTCATCTGATGAAAAAAGTTTTGGACAAAAATATTCCAATTCTAGGCATCTGCGCTGGTCAGCAACTACTCAATATTGCTCTTGGCGGGAAAATTATTCAACATATTCCGACCGCAAAAGAACATTATGACGAACAGTATCATGATTGCCATATTACAGCGGACGGATTACTGAAAAATATCGTTGAAAAAGATTGTTTTGAGGTTAATTCATACCACCATCAAGCGGTAGATCCAAATATTCTGGGAGCAGGTTTAAAAGTAACAGCTCTCGCGAATGACGGTGTTGTCGAGGCCATCGAAGGCACGGGTGAAGTTTTTCGGTTAGGCTTGCAGTTCCATGCGGAACGCCATCATGATGAAGCTTTTAGCAAAAAGATATTCAACAGTTTTATTCAGGCAGCAGATTCAAATATATTGAAGTAGTGCCAGGAGCAGCCTTGCTCCGGCACATAAAGATTTAGATTGGGCTATAATCTTTAGAGCTGTCAAAGATATTTGTCGCGGAGCAGGCTGCTCCTGCGACTACTTTCACTCAATCAAGCTTTTGCTTGAGTAATTCCACAACCATTTTTGGATTGGCTTTGCCACGGCTTAACTTCATGACTTGCCCTACGAAGAACTGCAGGACTTTCGGATTGCCGTCTTTGTACTGCTGGACCTGCGGAGCGTTACTCGCGATAGCTTCATCAACTAGCGATTCAATCGCTCCGGTATCAGTTACTTGCTCTAAACCTTTTTCCTTGACAATTGTCTGGGCATCCTTAGCGGTCTTAAACATTTCGGCAAAAACTTCTTTAGCAATCTTGCCGCTGATAGTATTGTTTTCGACCAAAGCGATCATCGCCGCGAATTGTTCAGGTGTAATTTTGCATTCGGAAATATCGGCACCCGCGTCTGAAAGCTCACGGAGCAATTCGGAAATAACCCAGTTCGCCAATATTTTCGGAGTCTTGACCAGCTTCGCGCCTTGTTCAAAATAAAGTGCTACCGATTTACTCTGACAAATGACTTCCGCGTCATAATCAGTTATATCAAATTCAGAAATAAAACGTTTGTGCATCGCCTCAGGTAATTCCGGCAGATTCGTACGGAAAGCCTCGATTTCCTCATCAGTAAAAGTTACCGGCATCAAATCAGGGTCCGGGAAATAGCGATAGTCATGTTCCGCTTCCTTTACCCGCATCAAATAAGTTTCGCCGCGATCATCGTTCCAGCCGCGGGTTTCCTGCTGTAAAGTCTCGCCGGCATTTAAAAGTTCCGGCTGACGCCATATCTCATGTTCCAGCGAACGGTGCGCCGCACGAAAACTATTCAGGTTTTTGATCTCAATTTTAGTACCAAATTTTTCAGTTCCAACTTTGCGCATAGAGACATTCACATCACAGCGCATCTGTCCTTTTTCCATATCACAATCGCTGATTCCAGCATATTGCATGATTTGTTTTAGTTTATTCAAATAAGCGTAGGCTTCGTCAGGGCTACGAATATCCGGTTCACTGACTACTTCCATAAGCGGTACTCCCGCACGGTTGTAATCGACTCCGCTGAAACCGGCAAAATGAGTTAATTTACCGACATCCTCTTCCAAATGTATTCGAGTAATCCCAATAGTAACATCGCCAATATCTTTGCCGGAAAAGCCTTTTCCGCTGATTTCAATCTTTCCATGTTCGCAAAAGGGCAGATCGTACTGAGAAATTTGATAATTTTTAGGCATGTCAGGATAAAAGTAACTTTTACGGTCAAATTTACTAAAATTAGCAATTTCGCATCCAGTCAGCAGACCGGCAACAATAGTTTCATCAATTGCTTTTTTATTTGGCACAGGCAAAACGCCCGGGTATCCCATACAAACCGGACAAACACGCGTATTAGGATCGCCGCCGGATTTATTAGCGCATGAACAAAACATTTTGCTCTCAGTTTTTATTTCCACATGGACTTCCAGTCCAATTACCGCTTCGTATTCAGCCATTATATGTATCCTTAAATTTTATTATAATCCCGTTAATTTAACAGTAATCAGAATAAAATCCAGTAAACATATGTTTATTCTTGGTCTTTTTGTGGTGAGTGTCCATCTGCTTTGATTTTGCCGTGATGTTCTATGAGGTCAGATGAAGATACATCAAGCCCTACACTTAGGAAGTCAATGTATTCCGCAGGTACATCCTCCGGTTCATTCTCGTAATCCGTTTCCGGGTCAAGAAAATCATCAATTGAGGGAATATATCCTGCATTGGAGGAAAGCGAGTTCTCAGACATTTTCGGAGGATCAGCTTCAAATTTAGGTTTTAGCTCAAGTTCCGCGTTTTTATTTTTCCTGGAAAAAATATTTTTAAAACTATTTTTCAGGCTTCCATCGATGTTTTTCTTTTCTTCTTTACCTAGCGATTGTAAGCTTTTTTTAAAAACAGCAGCAATTACTTTTTCTTCCTCAATTTGAAAGAAATTATCGCATTCCAGACAAAACATCTGAGCGTGTTGCTGGGATTTTCCGACCTCGTGCAGTGCCCCACATTCTGTACATTTAGTTTTCATTAATACTAACTTACAGTAAACTGTCAAACTTTCAAGTGAGGATATTGTATTTATAAGATTTTGGACTATATTATCTACTTTTGATTTATTCCATAGTTTTGGGGTTAATATTAACGAATTAGCAAAATAAAAGTTTTAAAATTATGTTTGATACACTTAGCGATAAACTTCAGAATACTTTTCGTAAATTGCGCGGAACAGCACATTTAAGCGAATCCAATATTCAGGAAGCAATGCGGGAAATCAGATTGGCTCTGCTGGAAGCGGACGTCAATATTGAGATAGTAAAGGAATTTGTAAAGACAGTCAGCGAAGATTGCATCGGTCACGAAGTTGTCAAAAGCATTACTCCTGCCCAACAACTAACGAAAATCGTCAATGACCGCCTTGTTGAATTGATGGGAGATGCCGAAGTTCCATTGAGCTTGAGCTCTTCTCCAAGCGTAATAATGATGGTCGGTCTGCACGGTAGCGGTAAAACTACAAGTGCCGCAAAACTCGCACTTAGACTAAAAAAAGAAAAAAAGAAAGTGTTACTGGTTGCCGGCGATGTTTATCGTCCTGCCGCGATTGACCAGCTGGAAGTGCTCGGACGCGAAATTGATGTGCCGGTTTACTCCGAACGCGGCAATCCGAATGTCGCGCAAATCGCGGCGAATGCTGTTGATGAAGCTAAATTTCAACACGCTGATATTGTCCTGATTGATACGGCTGGTCGCTTACAGATCGACAAAGATATGGTTCAAGAGCTGGTCATGATTTCACAGACCGCCCGCGCTGAAGAAATTTTGCTCGTTGCTGACGCCGCCTTGGGGCAGGAAGCGGTTTCTGTTGCGGATCACTTCCATAAGGCTCTTGGAATTACTGGTATAGTCC
>JAHOYW010000157.1 GCA_019038735.1 Victivallales bacterium
TCTTTAAAGAGTGGCAAGCCGGTTTTAGTTGATTTTTGGGCTACATGGTGTGGAGTCTGCACTTCCATGTCCAAGACTACCCTCAAAGATTCTAAAGTTCAAAAATCTTTAGAAGATTTTATTTTTGTCAAATATCAGGCAGAGAAATTCAATGATCCTAAAACTAAAAAAGTTTTAGAATATTTTAAAGTAACCGGTCTTCCGGCTTTTGTAATATTAAAAGCAAAAGTGGCAAGCACCAGCGACTAATTAGTTAGTTCATTCTGCGCCTCTAGAGACAGAGGCGACTACATCATTCTTGATTTTTAAATGTAGCCACGGCTGTCCCTAGCCGTGTTTTTACTAAGCTTTTGATTGCAAATTGGTATTATCTCATGGTTCTGCCCTTTTTAATACCGCCAATTTGGCTTCGGGATATTAAATTACGCACTGTATTTGTACGGCGGATATTTCTTTGCAGGGCTGAATTTATTTCTTTCAAACGTCTTTTTCGAATGTTGATATTTTTAGTCTGCTGTTTGGCATAATTAGTTCTTTTTTTGCGGTAAACTTTTCCGCCGCGGTAGGATATATAAGTATCATCACTTGGTCCACTTTTCGGACTGATTCGTCCAGAGCTTACTCTACTGTATTCTTTTTCCAGTCTGGATTTTTCCCGTATTAACTCATATAATTCAGTCTGCAGGCGACTTTTGGTTGATCGTGCGGGGAAACGTTCCGGTCCATAGCTGACCGAGCCGCTATCAGATTTTTTTGCCCGCGCTTGTTGTTTAGCTAAACGAGTTTGTCGCTTATGTTGAGCTTCAACTATTTTTTTCTTGTATTTTTTTGATTCTTTCGGACTGTAGTTATACTGTTCCTGTCTTGTTTGAGACATTTTTGAGAAAGGAACAAAAATAACCCCGTTCTCATGTCCTATGTTCAATCCGACAGGGGTTTTGGAAATGATATAAGGATTTTTCAGAATTCTACCGTCTTTCAAAACGATTTCATTATTGTTTTCTGCTGAAACTGTTAGCATTATCAAGCTGAAAAAACTTAGGCTAAGCAAGCTTATAAATATTTTATTTTTCATAATTCTTCTCCTCTATTTAAAAGTTTTTGGTGCTGTAAAAACAGAATCTGGTATGTTCTGATTCAATGCGATGCCCACAAGTGTACTTTCCGTCATATCTCCATCAATTTCTGTAATGGTCTTAGTCGGCAGCAGAAAACCTTTAAACATTTTATAATTTTTGAAGCATGTAACTACTGTAATAAGCGCCTTTGCTTCGTCATGTTTTTCAATGACTTTGACGATCAGGTCTGTTTTTTTAGTAACAAATACCGTAATCGCTTGAGATTTGAAACCATCTTTCGGCTGGCAAATAAGTTTCCAGCAATCCTGTCCGGCAATTTTTTCACTGGAATCGATTTTAATACTTTTAAATACTTTTTTAATATCAATACTCGGCGCAAGGAGGAATGCCTGTAGGCGCACTTCATTAGCTTCCGCGCCGGACAGCAAACGAACACCTCCTGCATTGCTGTATTCCCAGGCTTTTTTACCGTTAAACGCACATTGCCAGAACTCTTTACCGAATCTGGACATAATTTTAATTTTGTCAGGGCGTTTTAATAAGATTGTGAGTCGACTTTTTTCCAGTCCATTAATACACCTATATTTAAAAATCGCGGTTTTGACAGTTTTGGCTTTATTCTGCGGATCGTTTTTTTGTTTTACTTTGGCGACAATATCATCAACATTTGTTTGACATTTTATCCAAGTACAGCTTGTGAAACTCAGCCCGATTAACAACAAAGCAGAAAACATTAACAATTTACGCATAGCCCTGACTCCCATTAAAATTTAACATTTAACTAATATCTTATATGTTACTATAATTCAATTGTAACAAAAAAACCAAGCTTTTCCTTGCAAATGATTAGATATTTCATTTTTTCTGCATTAACTTAAAAGAAAATGTATTGATTTTAACACAAATCTAACAATTCTTTCATCTTAATGTAAACTTTAAGTCGTATTTTTATAGTAAAATAGTAACTAAAGTCAGGGAATAGACATATGGCTAAAGAAAAAATATTAGTAGTTGAAGATGAAGAAGATATTCAGGAATTGATTCGCTATAATCTTGAAAAGGAAGCTTATAGGAATCTTAAGATAGTTGATAGCGGTGAAAAAGCTATTACAGCCTTAAAGCTTTTTTCGCCAGATATAATCTTATTGGATTTAATGCTACCGGGTATGGATGGTTTGGAATTCTGTCGTCATCTCAAAAGTTCTCAGGAACATTCGAAGATACCTATAATTATGCTTACCGCCAAAAGCGAGGAAACTGATATTATTATTGGTTTGGAAATGGGTGCTGATGATTATGTGGCAAAACCTTTCAGTAATAAAGTTTTGATTGCCAGAATAAAATCAGTTTTCCGCCGTAGTAAGCAAACTTTCAGTGATGATGATTCCGGCATTATCAAACGCGGTGATTTAGTGATGAACCGAGGGAAACGCGAGGTGAGATTAAACGGTAAAAGCATTGTTATGACTTTTTCTGAATTTGAGATTCTGTATATGCTTGCCAAGCGTCCAGGTTGGGTGTTTACGCGTAACCAAATAGTTAACGAAGTAAAAGGTGATGACTATCCAGTGACTGAACGCGCTATAGATGTTCAAATCGTCGGGTTGCGCAAAAAACTTAAAGGAGCTGAAGACCTGATCGAAACCGTTCGTGGAGCAGGTTACCGCTTTAAAAATGATTAAAGGTGAAAAAGATGAAGAGAGTTAATAAATTATTTGAATGTCCGATGTCCGATGAAAGAGTATTGTTATCGCCATCTTCCCATTTACGCAATCTTTTTTCAGTGGGTACAGAGATTTTTCTTGAAAGCTGGATGTTTTCAATCTTAACAATTATGTTCTGTTTTTTATTTGTTTTTCATTATGGCTTCGTCCATATTGGATACTGGGTGTTGAGTTTTATTTCTGATTATATTAGTCCAATTCATAATCTTATATCTGGAAAAGAATTATGAAAAAAGATTTTTTACAATTTTTCCCATTGTTGATTCTGGCATTAGCCTTGGCTCTTTTGGGGTTTATCTGGTATCAATCTGATTCTTTTGAAAAAATTTATCTGGCACACATAAAAAATGAGCTGCTCATTCGTAATCACTTGCTCAAGTCTGAGATTGAGAATGCTTTAGCCAAAAATGACCTCGAAGCTTTAACCAAGTTGAGTTGGTCTATTGATGAAAATATTGATACTAGGATTACGTTAATTAACGACAAGGGAAAAGTATTGTGTGATTCTCGCGGGAAAGTTGATTTGATGGCTCCGCATTTGACTGAAGACCGCAAAGAAATAATTAATGCTTTCAAAGGGAAAAGCTCTACATCCATACGCAACAGTTCAACGCTTGCAACAAGAATGATTTATGCCGCAATCCCAATACAAAGCAATTCTCAAACTTACGTCTTGCGTACCGCTATGTCAATCGCGCAAATAGATAATGTCCTGATAAAAGTACGACGGGATATATTGTTTTTTGGTTTGCTTGTTGCTGTTGCCGCTTCAATTCTCAGTTATTTTATCGTTCGCAGTATTAGAACTCCGGTTGAAGCTTTGCGTGTAAATGCCGCGCGCATTGCCGGCGGAGATTTGGATACGACCCTGCCGGTTCCCGCTAAAGGTGCTATCCATGATTTAGCTTTGTCCTTAAATGATATGTCAGAACAGCTCAAGAAGCGTCTGGAGCAACTTTATGTGGAAAAGAAGAAGCGTGATGCTATTTTCGGCAGTATGACAGAAGGTGTGATTGCTCTGGATATGTCGGGAAATATTCTTGACATTAATCGGTCGGCGATTGAAATGCTGGAACTCCCGGGTGAAGCTAATGGTTTGTCATTTTTTACTTTAATTGAGAATGAAGATTTGCTGAAAATTGTCGAAAAAATTATCGGAAATAAAGAAGTCGTGGAAAGTGAATTTACTTTGCGTCTTATGCAAGAACGTTGCATACATGTATGTGGTACGGCTTTATCAAGCAAGGGAAATATCTTTGGAGCGGTTATTGTGCTTTATGATGTAACTCAAGTCAAAAGACTCGAAAACTTTCGCCATGACTTTATTGCAGATGTATCGCATGAGATTAAAACTCCTTTAACCGCTATTCTTGGTGCTGTTGAGACACTAGCGGAAGGGGCTATTGCCGAACCTGAAAATGCCAAAAAATTTATGAATATTATTACTAAGCATTCAGGGCGTTTGAATTCATTGGTGCACGATATTCTAGGTTTATCGAGCTTGGAGATAAAAGCTGAAGCCAAGGAACGCGATTTTTCTAACCTGAAAGCAGCTTCAATTATTAACACCGCTTGCGAAATATGTCAGGAACGAGGAGATAATAAGGAAATTAAATTTAAAGTTTCAATTGAGGATAGAGATTGCCAAATTGAAGGAGATTGTCAACTTCTGGAACAGGCTCTTATCAATTTAATTGAAAACGCGATCAAATATAGCGGAGCAAGTGAATCGATTGAAATCAACGCGACAAAAAAAGATAATAATGTATTGATTGAAGTCAGAGACCACGGCACAGGAATAGCAGCAAAACATCTACCGCGTCTTTTTGAGCGTTTTTACCGTGTTGATAAAGCACGCAGCCGGAAACTCGGCGGCACAGGGCTGGGACTGGCAATCGTTAAACATATCGCGCAATTGCACAAGGGAAGCATCAGTGTAAAAAGTGAATTAGGACAGGGAAGCGCATTTACTTTGAGTATCCCGCTGAAGCAAAATTAACAGAGGGCTTTAATGGATTATTCAAAAAGCATTTTGGTAGATTTTGAAACCAAATTTTCAAATTACGCGGATAGTTTTTTAACAGATGATATTGAGTTTGATCAAAACATACTGCTAAAAAAGGAACATTCTCTGTTGGTGTGCCAGGAATCTAAAATACTTGCTGAAACAGAAGACTTTTCTCCGCGTATGGCGGCATTAATAGAAATAGCCGCTTTGTTTCATGATATAGGGCGTTTCGAGCAAATACGCGAATTCAATACTTTTGTCGATTGTAAATCTGTCGATCATGGGGATCTCGGCTGTGAAGTTCTGATAAAGATAAATATACTTGCTACTTTAGCGGAGAAAGATCAGAATATCATCCTTGCAAGCACAAAAAATCATAACAATCGGGAATTAGCACAAGATTTAGGCGAAGATGCATTAGTGGTGCTTAAAGCAGTTCGCGATGCGGATAAACTGGATATTATGCGTATATTGTTGAAAGAGTACGCAAAAAAAAGACTTGATGAGACAATAATCTTACATTTGGATGAATCAGATGATGTTTCCCCGAATGTCATGAAATATCTGAGAAAAAATAAAACTCCAGATATAAGCGACTTTAGAACGCTGACTGATTTCCAACTTGCTCAACTAGCATGGATATATGACTTAAATTTCAAACATTCTCTATACGAATTTAAAAAACGGGAATTCTACGAGAAAATCACTAATTTATTACCCGATACTCCCCAGATAAACAAAATCTGCAAGCAAATGCAGAATTATTTAGAAGATAAAACAAAAAAATAAATTAAGTTATTCTCATTTTTTCTGTTTTATAGATATAATGTAGTATGAAGAAACAACAGAATCCTCCGAAGATATGCCAAAGGAAATGTGTACCCATTGTTATGGATTCTGCGAATTGTTTATCGAGGAGCCGGAAAGTTATTGCTATAGCGAATGAGATTAAGGCAGCGGTTACGGATTTCCATGCTTTGGGATTTTTATATACGCAATGCAGGATCAGAGGGACAACAACAACGACTGCCATCACTGAATAGCCTATTGATACTGACACCGTATGCGAAAAAGTAAGAGTTTCATAGATAAAATAATAAATCATGATGGGCAACATGGTGAAAATAAATACTAATATCCATTTTCTGACAAGTTCGCGCCAGAAATATATAGTCGCCATTAATACTAAAAACATTATCGGCATATAATCGAGTTTCAGCCATATATCATGACTGCGTGTAGCATGATAAATCGTTCCACCTACCCAACCGACAAATAATATTATAAGGAAAATTACGAGTAGAGGGAATTTGTTGTAATTAAATTTTGTTTTGACCGCAAAATAAACAAAAACCAAGAGAAAAACTAAATTACTGGCGGTACTCCATGGCTCCACGGGCAGGCGCGACATATCTGTTTCACGATAAATTGGTCCCTGATCATTTGGTTCAAGTCGGCGAATTGATGCGGAGCCTGTCATTGTTCCCCCCCTCTTATTGAAGCTTAATGTCTTGCAATTTTATAAATCATGATTGCGCCAACTATCTGATAAGTCAAATTCGGGAGCCACAAAAGATACTGCGGATAAAGATTGGGATAGGCGGTCAATGATTCGCAAAGAATAATAGTTAAAAAGAATACTCCAGCCAGGATAACACTCAAAAATAGACCAACTGAGGTTTCGCGCCGCGATGTGCGAATCGCCAAAGGTAGCCCCAGAAGCATAAAGGCTATCGGTGCCAGCGCAAAAGCAATACGCTGATTTAATTCGACTTCTAAATCGCAGGTGTTCCGCTTAAATCTTTTTTCAATTCTGATATTACCGAACAACTCTTTAAGAGTCATGTATTTATCGCGTTTACCTATTTCCATACGGTTCATTTCTGTGCCGTAGTCAATAACAAATTCAAATCTTTTAGCGAAACTCCGAACCGGCGGGTTTGATTTTTTGTCAACGATATTGCAGTCAAATAAAGCAATAGTTAAAGTTTTTAGCTTCTTATTTGCCAGCAATTCCCCGCGATGCGCGGTAATATCACGGATAATCTTGTCATTTTCGCCTATAGTGAACACTTGAACGTCTTTAATTATTTTCTCACCCTCTTTGTCATCAATATAAATAATATTATTATTATATCTGACTCTTACGCCTGGTTCAAACATCGCGGATGGATGATTTATCGCGGTCTTTGTCGCGACTTTTCTAGCCGTCCCCAGCATGGGCGGACCAATTTCAACCTGTAAATACAAACATAAAATCATCATCAAAAATGCAATTATCATGACTGGAGAAACAATTTGCAGGATAGATATCCCACAAGCCCGCATAGCGGTGATTTCAGAATCCGCCGACAAACGTCCGAAAACCAGCATGACTGACACCAGTACCGCCCATGGGATGGTAAAAGTAAGGGCAATCGGAATCAGGCAGAATGCAAATTCAAATATACTCGAGATTGGTAGTCCCTGAGTAACAAATTTATCCAAGTCTCTAGCAATATGCGAGCCCATCATAAAAAATGTAAGCAAACCTATAGCCACACTAAAGCTAAGCGTAAAGGCTTTTAGTATATATAAATTAATAGTTTTCATTTGATCTCATTATTGAATTAATAGAGAAACTCTAGTTCAAAATACTGTATATTTGGACATAATCAACTAATTATATGTTTTTAAGAAAGTATTTTATAAATGCTTACTATTTTCCAGCGGTTAAAAGCATGGATCATATAATGTATGAAATTGCAATGCTTGCGGGCGATTGCCAGCTCTTCATCGAACTGCTGGACAAAGTTATTTTCACTGATAGAAGTTTCATGACGCCGAAATTTACTCAACTTTTTTCTTAGGTGAATCGGACGCGATTTTAATGCCATATTGAGCCATAATTCATAGTCCCATGCTGCTTTGTATGCCGGATCCAGATCTTTTACTTCATTCCACAGGTCAAGCTTCCAAAAAGTCGATGGCTGATTGATGAAGTTTTCGCATAAAAGAATATTCCAACTGTAAAAAAAACCGATTAAATTTTTATACAATGTGACAGCTTTACGAATTTCTTTACCCTCTGAATCTACAATATAACTTTTGCCGTAAAGCCAGCGGCGTTCAGGATATTTATTAAAGGCTTTCACGACCATATCCAAAGCCCCCGGAGTAAAGACATCGTCAGCGTTCAGCCAGCAGGCAATGTCGCCAGAGGCTAAATTCATTCCATAATTAATTGCATCTTGAGGTCCGCTATCTTTACGGGAAATTATTTTGCAAGAGTCTTTGTATTCGTCAAGTATTTCCAGAGTTCGGTCACTTGATTGACCATCACAAATGATATATTCCAGCTCAAAAGCACCCTTTTGAGCCAGTACGCTTTCAACTGTTTCACGAATATATTTTTCGCCGTTATAAACCGCGCTAATGACTGATATTTTAATCATTTTTTCTTTTTTTTGTCTGATTTTGAAAGTTGTTCTTTTAACAAAGCTAATTCCTGACCGAGTTTTTTTATTTTATCCACCTGACTAGAAATGATAACTGAAAACTGAATTAAAATAAGGATTACGGTTACTAATAAAACTAAAAATAAAGTTGCTGGTGCATATTCAATTCCAATTAAATTTGAAATAAAACCAAGCCCTTGCACCCAGCATGCTAAAATCAGGAAAAATATACTCATAATTCCCCAAATCAGGGCATAAGCT
>JAHOYW010000302.1 GCA_019038735.1 Victivallales bacterium
TTGTCAAATAACATGGGGCATATTCAGTGAGAACTTCTGCCACAGCTCCGCCAAGCCCGCCTATCATACTGTGATTTTCAACGGTGATAATCCTGCCGGTCTCTTTGCTTGCCTTGACGATTGCTTCCGCGTCAATAGGTTTAATAGTCGGCATGTGAATGAGTCTTGCCTTGATTCCTTGCTTATCAAGTTCTTTGACCGCATCAAGTGCCTTCGGCGTCATCATACCGGTAGAGATGATTGTAACATCATCACCCTTTGTCAAAGTATAACTTCTGCCAATCTCAAATTTGTAGTCACTGCCGAAAATCACCGGGATTGGACAACGAACAGTTCTAAGATATAATGGTCCATGATGTTTGACTGAGTCCAGAACCATCTGCCGCGTTTCAACAGCATCCGAAGCGACCAATACTGTCATGTGAGGCATAGCACGCATGACCGCAATATCTTGAATAGCCTGATGAGTCGCACCAGCTTTACCGGTAGGTATTCCACCATAAGCACCGTTAAGCTTTACGTTAAGTTTCGGATACGCGATTGATACCCTTATCTGGTCAAGAGCTCTTTTTGCCAGGAACACCGCAAAAGTAGAGACCCAGGGAGTATATCCCAGCGTACTCATACCCGCCGCGGCACAAACCATGTTGGCTTCCGCTATTCCCATCTGGTAAAAACGCTCGGGGTAAGCCTTGCCGAAGCGTGAAGTCTGAGTACTTTCGCCGACATCTGAATCAAAAACTACTACTTCAGGATTAGTTTTTCCAAGTTCTACAAGCGCATCGCCAAACGCGGCTCTCGGGGCTATCATTTCACCTAATTGCATAATATTTCCTTTGGTTTTGTAATTTAAATTTTAGTCGCGACAACTGTCTATTTCGGCTAAGGCCTGTTGTCTCTGCTCTTCACTTGGACACTGACCGTGCCACTGGTATTTGCCTTCCATAAAGGATACGCCTTTGCCTTTGATGCTATTCGCGATAATCGCTACCGGACTGGCTTCCCTTAATTCTTTCGCCTTTTCAAAAGCGTTGACGACGTCTTCAATATCATTACCATCGCATTCAATGACCTGCCAGCCGAAAGCTTTAAATTTATCATCCAAGGGGTCAAGACATAATATATCCGTGCTTGTACCAGTAAGCTGAACCTTGTTGTAATCAACAATTCCGACCAGACCTTTAGTTTTCTTAAAACCGGCATACATGATTGCTTCCCAGTTTTGTCCTTCCTGCATTTCGCCATCACCGACAAGCACATAGACATTGAAATCCAAACCGCTTTTATCACGTCCAAGACACATTCCGATACCCGCGCTCAAGCCCTGCCCTAATGAACCAGTACTCATATCCACACCGGGAGTTTTAATCATACAAGGGTGTCCCTGAAGCATGGAATCTATGGCGTCAAAGTCGGCAAGTTTTTCCTCTCTAAAATAGCCGCGATTGGCTAAAGTACAGTAATAACCCGGACTGGAATGTCCTTTACTTAAAACAAATCTGTCACGGTTCTCCATTGCGGGATTTCCGGGATCAATATTCATAATGCGGAAATACAACGCGCTGAGAATCTCTACTTCCGAGAGCGAGCCGCCGGGATGTCCGCAACCCGCGTCAGTTATTGTATTAATAATAGATTTGCGGATTTCGCGGCAAATCTGTTTCAGTTCCTGAACTTCACTTTCTGTTATTTTACTCATAATAATACTGTTCCTTTTGTTATTTTCCGATAATGACTGAAGCAACTTTTATTTTTTTAGTAAAAACCATAATATTTAAAGCCCAATCCGATGATGTTCCTCTTGAACCCTTTCACACCAGTTTCCAACGTTCCAGTCTCCGAAAGCACCAAGCCCGCCGAGTTCGTCATCTCCATTATAAACCGGAAGATGAATAAGGGAAAGCCCATCGTAGGCATAAGCCTTACCTAAAGCTTCTTTGAATTGTTCAGGACTTGTTCCACCGAAAATTCCATTTACGCCTTTGACGGAATTTGCCCAGGCAACGTAATCAACTTCAACCAGATCATTGGTTTTATAATCAATACCGTACTGTGCTTTCTGCAAGCCGCTTATAGCCGCCATCCGACGGTTATCGAAGAGAATAACACAGCCTTTAACGCCATGTTCGATCCCGTCAATAAGAATCTGCGGATTCATGGTAAAACAACCATCGCCGGAAAAGGCGAAAGAGTATCCTGGGGTATCACTAATACTAGCTCCCAGCATTCCCGAAGCGGCAAATCCCATATATGAAGCTCCTGTTTCAGTCAAAGTCTGACTTTCATTGACATCCTCAACGACTTGAAAGCCGTTTGCCTGAACATCGCCGGCATCAAACAATTTGACCGCTTTTACTGAATCGGCAAAATCACAGGCAATTTTAATCGCCGCCGGTTGAGTTAGTACAGCTTCATTCCAGACTTCATCGAAAAGTACAGCTTTGTCATAACGCGCCTTTTTGAATTTGTCCCACTCCGCGCGTTTGGAGAAAATTTCCTTCGCCCATTTTGATTTTCCATCAACTGCCGCCAAATTCGCGCTTTTCAGGTTGTTGATCCAAATTTGCAGATTGAGTTTAGCGTCTCCAACAATCGCCACCGTCCGGTTATAATGTCCGGCATGCTGAGGATCAGTATTGAAATTAATAATGTGTTCCGCTTTCTTCCACGCCGTCCCGGAAGAATCCCATTGACAAACCGCTCTGGCACCGATAACAATAACAAGATCCGCTTCATTCATACAGTAATTACCGGCAATACCGCCTTTAGAACCGCCTACAGACATAAAACGTTTTTCTGAATAAGGCACTATCCCATTACTTGAAACCCCGGAAACTATTGCCGCGTCAAGTAAATTTGCCAATTCAACAATTTCCTTTCCACAGCCCTTTGCGCCGTTACCGGTTTTTATAGTTATGCGCTTTGCTGATTTAGCGAGTTTTGTCGCTTTTTGAAAAAAAGCTGGATTAATGCAGGCAGTTTTCGGACTCTCAAATTTCTCCGGAAATTCCAGTAGGTTACAATTTTTAATGATTGCGGGCTGGGTGTTCATCGGAGCCAGCATAAAAAATGGTCCGCTGAAACCAGTTTGACCTGTATGAATCGCGCCGCGCCGCAAAGCTGTAAAAATAGATTTCGGCTCGTACAAGGCATAAGTATTTCCCATCGTAGTACAGGCTTTAAGAAAAAGTCCCTGTTCGTCTCTGGGTATCTGCTGCATGTTAAAACCTTCATCATGGGTGGTTTCGTCTCCGTAGATATGATATACGCCAACCCCGTTACAGGCAGCGGCAAGAGCTCCCGCCAAAGCCTGCATAGCACCCGGTCCGATGGAAGTAATAACCGCTGCGGTTTCACCGGAAAGCATTTTTAGTGCCGTAACCGCGTGCGCCGCTTCTGTTTCATGTCTTACATTGTAGGTTTTAACCAGTCCATGCGCTTCATATTTTCTCAGGACTTCCGCAATATCCGTACTGCCATGTCCGAAAATTCCGACATATTTTGTGACACCCTGATTATAAAGACCGAGAACGATTGCTTCAGAAAGGCTTATATCCTGAAACTGTTCCATCGCGCCGCATTCAACTGCGGCGGCAATAGTCTTATGTTTAACCAAAAGCTCAGCTATTGATTTCTTACTCATATTAACATCCTTTTTTGCAAAGCATCCTTAAGCTCGCAGTCCGCAATATTTTCCACATCCAGCAACTTGAGAACTCCGGGATACTCAAGCACCGGTTTAATCACACAATCGTCAAGTGCTGTAATTATTTCAGCCAGACTTTTATGAGTGCTAACAGATACTCCTTCGAGCGTTTTACGGCTTGCCTGCTGAGATTCCTCCCGATGCGGCGGATAGCCTTTGCCAAATTCAGGAAGAGAAAAAAGTCTATCAAAAATAAATTTCAGATTAGTATCTCCCGCCCAGCCGTAACCAACCAGCAAAGCTAGTGATATACAGTTTCCGCCATTAATCTGCCCGAATAGCCAGGCATCAAGCGGATTTTGAATAAGACCACAGAAAACATTCGGATATTGAAGTGCTGAGTTCAAATATCCCTGCCCTGTACCACAACCGCCGATCACAAAATCAATACGTCCGGTATTAAGTAGTAAGGCAGTCAATAATCCGGTATGAATGTAGGTCATTTCGGGATTCGCGCCGGCTTCTGTCATTCCAAGGTTAAAAAGCTCATGCCCTCTTCCTTCCAAGGCCGCCATGACATCCTGATTTTTGCCAGCCGCACTTGTTTCATTAATTATTGCAATTTTCATTGTTCTCGCTCCTTTAGCTGTTTAAAAATTCACCAAATATTTTTGTTTCATCCGGCATGACCGGCGTGATAGGTTTAGAAACCCATGTCGTATTCAAAAAATTCTTCCAAGTGATGTTGTCAGTGGAAATATTACCGCCCCAGCTTCCACAGCCCAGCGTCATAGTAAAGGGCATGCCGTTATCGTAGTTACCGCTGTTGGCGTAGCACTGCGGCTGACAAACCATCATACGGCTGACATGACATTTCAACGCAAGCTCCATAATATGCTCATCATCAGTACTGTGAATACCGCAGGAATGTCCATAACCACATTTTAAAGTAATTTGTTCAACATAATCAACAGCATCAGAAAAATCTTTGTAAGTCCACAAACGGACCACTGCCGAGAGTTTTTCAGCCGCGTAAATATCATCTTCGACCGTTTCATCGCCTTCGACCATGATAAAAGTTGTTCCTTCGGGAACATTCAGACCCGCCATTTCAGCTATCGTGAGAATAGGTCTAGCGACAATTTTCGGATTAAGGTGCTCGCCATCCGGCCAGAGAGTTTTCTGGAGCTGTGCTTTTTCCTCAGCCGTACAGAGGTAACCACCGTGCGATTTCAAAGCGGCAATCAAGTCATCACGAACCGATTTCTGAATAACCAAAGAGTTTTCCGTGGAACAGGATGTAGCGTTATCAAAAGTCTTACTCAAGAAAATTTTCTTCGCGGCATCCGCGATGTCCGCGGTTTCATCAACGATAACCACCGCGTTACCGGCTCCAACCCCATAGGCTGGAGTACCGCTGGAATAAGCGGCTTTGACTAAAGCACCGGAGCCAGTGGCTACCACCAGATCCGCTGCCGCCATTAATTCCTGGGTTTTTTCTTTGGTCGATTCCGCGACAAGCTGCATTAAATCAGCTGGCGCGCCAACTTTTTCGAGTCCAGCACGCATGAGATTGACCGTAAATTCAACTGTTTCATGAGCAGAAGGATGAGCTGAGATAATGCAGGCATTACGGGTTTTCAAAATGGAAAGCCCGTTACACGCCGGGGTAGAACTCGGATTTGTTATTGGAGTTACCGCCGCAACCACACCGACCGGCTTAGCTATCTTCATAAGCCCTTTGGCTTCATCCAGCTCTATAACTCCTGCCGTTTTGACTCCCTGCAAATCGCGCAAAGTCCCAAGTGTTTTTTTGCGGTGCTTAAGGAGCTTGTCCTGGTAAACTCCCATCTTGGTCTCTTTGATCGCCAGTTCAGCACACTTGATGGCGTTCTCTTCTTTATAAAGTTCCCAGCCTACAGCCGCGACCATACGGTCAACTTGTTCCTGTGACCAGTGTTCGATTTCTTTCTGCGCCGCGCGCGCCCTGACAATTAATTCTTGAATACTGTCTTGCATTTTCATTTCCTTATTATTTATAATACATTATTGCACATTATACACTTTTAATGTATTATAAACAAAACAAGGACAAAGTCAAGAGATAATTTAAATATTTTCAACTTTTTTTGTTTTAATCACTTCAGTAATTTAATAGAACATTCTCTGCCGATACAACACACGCATATAAATATCAAGTGTAAAATTGAAAAAACAGTAAAAAATAGATATTCTTGCATATTATGCAAAGCCGATGTATTGTAGAATATAAAATTAATTACAGGAAAAATAACAGTGAAAAAGACAAAATTAATACAATCACTTGACCGTGGATTGCAGATACTGGATATGATGCAGACAAACCCACATAAAAAATTTACAGTGAAAGAAGTCGGTGAATTTTTAGATATTGATACTAGTTCTGCTTTCAGACTTCTAAACACACTTGAACAACGCGCTTATGTATCCCGAACTCCTGATAATAATTTTTATCTTGGTTCAACAATTTATTCTTTATATGGAGCACTTGCCAAACAATTAAATCTTCCCAGTTTTATGCATAAATATCTTGAAGAGATAACATCTAAAACTGGAGAAACTTCTCATCTTGCGGTGTGCTCTAAAGATAGAGCTGTATTTATTGATCGAGTAGTTGGTACTGAAGTTATATCTGTAAATACCGATATTGGACAAAGCGAACCGCTGTACTGTACTTCCGTCGGCAAAGCTTTAATGTGCAAGATGACCTCAAGTCAAATAGAAAAACTACTTGGAAAGAAGTTTAAAGGCTTCACGCCGACGACTTATACATCATCAACAGAGCTCATTAAAAATCTTCAAAAAGTCAAAAATGAAGGACTAGCTTTTGATATGGAAGAATACCAGCAAGGCGTTATGTGCGCCGCGGCACCTATATATGATTGTTCCAGACAAGTTGTTTGCGCATTGGGTCTCTCTGGACCAGCAGACAGAATAAGCAAAAATCTGGAAACGATTTCCTCCTTAATTCAAGAAACAGGCAGAAAAGCATCCATCGCTCTAGGGTATATCCCTGAATAATTTCCGTTTTCCCCATCTTTCAGAAATAATTCTTAAAAAGCCGGCGGGAAAAATTCGTTATCATCGATCTTTACATTTAATTTGTATACTATCAATTTATAACGTTTTTCACTGCCGTTAACAAATTCATGTGTTTGTTCAGGAATTATGACTCCATCATGCAGTCCGTAGCGGTCTACAATTGATGTGGTACTCGAAGTTTCTATGCGTTTTGTAAGAAAATTGTGTCTGCCGACATAAATATAAAGTGGGTCCTGGTCTTCAAATTTGGAGATACACTTGATTTTATAATATGGGTTCCCACTCAGTTCTGTCTCAAAAAGTTTTACATCTTTAAAAATCTCCTGATAAGTGCTGCCCGGACGACCTAAAGCAAAAAGCACTTTCAACTTTTCTAATTGTTCACCCTTGATTAAAGTTCTTTGTTTCTCTTTGTAATTGACGCTCCAGACATTGTCTCCATTAAAAATTATAGAAGCAATTGGAATGTTATCTTCTTTGAAGATTATTGACATCTTATCTGGACGTTTATATTTTGTCTCAACGATATACCCTTTATCTGCGCTCCACCCCTCGGAGACTACCATCATTTGTTTCTGAACATAGGATTTTGATTTGCGATAAAGCCCGTCCGGATCCATCGCTTTATGCATTTTCTTCTGAAGTATAGATAAACCAATATTAGCGGGATCTCCATCAGACATACATCCGCTACCAATAAGGACAAAAATCAAACTAAATAATAAAGCTGCAATTCTAAGGTTTTTCATATAAAATCTCCGTTATATTGTTATGTAATAAAGTAAAATACCAAGCAAAGCAAACAAATACAAGTCAAATCTACGAAATCTTCCAAATTAGCAGGCTCTAGACAAAACTTTGATTAATAAAGCTTTATTTTACATTTGTTCTTATGAAGCGGAGCGTTTTGTTGATTCTACTAATTCTTTCCACATGGCGTTGTGTCCGTGATTGTCAAACTCCGGCAGAAATATTGTTTTAATATTTGAAGGTGTTGCGGCTCGAGGTCTGTCCAGAATGGTGCTAAGATAAGAGATAAATATTAATTCAACAAGGATTATTTACAGTTCAAAGGCTGTTGTAAAACTAAAAACTCTGCGCGGAGCGCTTTGGAGTGCGCAAGCCCTCTTGCGCTTTGTGTTTTTTGCGAGAAATTATGTCATTTCCCGTTGAAAAGCGGCATGGGAGTGCCGCAGTCCAAAGAGCCTGCGGCTCAGTTTTCGGTCGGTCGGTCGGAGTCATTTCCGGCTCGGACGGCTCGGACGGCTCGGAGTCATACGGACGGCTCGGTAACGGCTCCGGCTCGGTCTCCGGCTCGGAGTTCTCCGGCTCGGTCTCCGGCTTTGTCGCTCGGAGTTTGTCGCTCGGAGTTTGTCGCTCGGTGTCGCTCGGAGTGTCGCTCGGAGTCATACATCTTTATTTTAGCTATTTTGTACTTAATTTTGAAAAATTGCAAAAATCTCACGCCTCAATTTTGAGTTTTTCTATGCCAAAAAATGCAAAATTAGCAATTTGAGTTGAGAAAAATTAAAACAAGGAAAACATGGCTTGCAAAGCATTACAATTACAAGATTATTTTCAATTGATTGACACCGCGGTTGATTACGGTAATGGTCAGACAAAAACCCTCAAGTATAACTCATGGGGAAAATTGACTAAGGCGGTTTCCACTGACGGCGATACTCGTATTTATTTTAAGAGTAGAATTTCTTGGAAACAAAGAGTGAATACTTCGTAAAATGAAAAAATCAGATAAGCTCTTT
>JAHOYW010000342.1 GCA_019038735.1 Victivallales bacterium
AAATAGTAGTTACTACATTCTTCATTGAGAAATCATCAAATTTATCGGACACGCATACGACCGTTTCGTAATAATGACGATGCGCATAGGTAAAAAACAGATAGTATAAGCCGTTCCGTTTAACCACAAATGGAGATTCTGCACCTGACCAAGCAATACCATCTTCAATATGCAAACAGACTTTTGGAGCAGTAAATGAAGAGAAATCTTCTGTTTGCATTACAATTACGGATGAGCCTTCCAGATCTCTAGGATAACAAAGATAAATATTGTAAATATTATTTTCATTTTTTAAAATAAAAGGATCACGCGTTCCAGCCGGAAGACCAGAGTCTATTGATGTACCTGTTCTTTTCCAATTAAAAAGATTTTCTGAATAAGCAAGTTCAAGCGTTCTTCGACCATTTATTTTTGATTCAAAAACCATTATATACTTTTTTTGATTCTCAATCCACACAATATAAGGAGCTCCAAGATATTGTTCTCCATCTATATCATTTAAAGCACATGAAGCTCTTAACCATTTTTCCATCGGATCTGAACTGCTAGCATGTCCAAGATAGGGATGTTTTCTATACAATTCGGCTCTATCGTTTCGATTAGCCGGATATGGATTGTTTATTCCGAAAAAATGAAGTATTCCTTTGCTGTCAGTAATAAAACAATGATCGTTGATAAACCATAATTCATTGCTAGAATCCGGAGCAGGAGGATACACCAGCTTACTTTCTCCTTTTATATATGGAATCTCTAAATTTGAAAATTTTTGACTAGTCATAATATTATTCTCTTTATGGTTTCTTTGCGTTTATAATATCTCAATGTATTGTCCGGGAAATGATTTCTTTTTGAAACTTATGTTCTAAATCAATAAATCTAGCACAAAATCCAGAAACACGAACAAAGATATCTTTGTGTTTTTCCGGGTATTCCATAGCTTCATATAGCGTATCTTTATCTACAACTGACAGTTGCAACTGCAAACCTCCACGTTTAAAATATGTCCTTATCAAAGCACACATTCTAGCTCGGTTTTCCAGATCAAACATTTTTTTTGAAAAGCTGACATTAACAACGGGAGTGCCGATAATTGTAGATAAGTCGATTTTAGTCACTGAATTAAACATGCTTAAAGGACCATGAGTATCCGTTCCCTGAACAGCACCCATTGAATTTCCTAGAGGAGTACCGGCTAATCGACCATCAGGAGTAGCTCCTGTCGATTCTCCTAAATACATATGAGCTCCGGGAGCAGTCGCGCAGAACCCATAATAAATACCTCCATTCCAAAGTTTATGTTGCTGTAAATATCCGAAAGTATGTGCAGAGATTTCTTTCGCCATAATATCTACATCATCATAGTCATTGCCGTATTTATGCTGTTCAAGACATAAGCTTCTTATGTTTTCATATCCCTGAAAATTCACATGCAAAGCCGCAATTAAATCTTGCATTGAGATTAACTGTTGATCAAAAACAAGAGTTTTGATGGCAAACAAGGAGTTTATGATATTGGGCACACCATAAATATCAATCATACCATAATTATACATTGCACCACCCTCAGAATGACTAAGGCCTTTATCAATACAATCCTCAATAAACAATGATCTAATGAGAGCCGGCTGAAGAGATGCTGTTTTTTCCTGTGTCTTATTTCGATAAAGAACACAAGTATCAATAATATATTCCATTTGACATTTGTATGCCTCAAGAAATGCTTCAAAAGTTTTAAATTTTGATGGATCACCTGTTTTGCGACCAAATGCTGTCCCGTCCTTAAGATGCCCATTGTACAAAGCCATCTCTATGGCTGTCAAGCCATTGGTAATGGCATCTCTAATTGCTCCTTTACCTGCAATATGCGTTTCCGTGCAACCTCCAAGCGTAAATTCACAAGCATCATTATGGGGAATGCCTATGTCTTCCAGTCCGCTTGTATATTTTTCTTCATTGTATAAAGCCGGATGAGCCACGCCGTCTCCCAAAAGTTCGCAAGCCTTTAGTAAAAACTTATCAGGCGTCTTTTCTGATACCCTTAAAGATAAATTTGGATTTGGAAAATTTATATGATGTCTAGCATTCATGATAATCATTGTCAATTCATTGCTCGCGTCCTTTCCGTCGGATGTTAATCCTCCTATAACAACCTGCCAATGGGTATTCCTTCCAAAAATTGTAAATAGTTCTGTAAAAAGTAATTCCGCTTCAGATGCCGATATAATATTTTTTTCTTTATCCGCTTTGTAGAAAGGCCATAGGTATTGATCTAATCTGCCTATGTCATCAAACCCATCAATAGCATTGAAGAAATGTGTAAACTGCAAGCTTTCAAAAAAGTTTCTTGGTGGACCAAGGAGCATTTGTTGAAATGTTTCTTCCAAACGCTGCATACGAAATAAATCATCTCCGTGGCTAGAGGATAAAAGCTTATTGCATTCTGCAATATTTCGTTTAATTAACTCCTCTATGCCCTCTAAAACAATTAATAAAGCTTCACAAAAAAGTTGTGTCTTTGTGTCGCTGGAAGACAGTCTTGATTTTTTTTCTAGAACTCGCTTTTTATAATCAACAAAACCAACCTCCACAAGATGAGGAAAGTCTATAGTCGCATGTCCCTGCCAGTCAGTAAAGAAGCCTTGTCCATGATTAATGGTATTAAGCTTTCTTTCTTCATCACTTATGGATTCCAAAACAGCTCTCTGAACTTCATAATCCTTCCAATACTCTTGAAGTTGATTTATAATCTCGCACTTTTCTTTATCGTTCTCTTTATACTTTCTAAATTGCCACTCAGCAAAAATAATCATTCCATTGAAATGTGGAATATAACACATATCTTTGCGAAAGGAGTCTTTCGGAGCAAAATTATAGCTTCTATCAATCAGTAAATCACAATTGCAGAAAAACTCTCTAATGCCCCAGGCGTATTTGATAATCGCTTCCGGCGATTCACAGGCAATATGACCAGCCATAAAATACTCGCCCATCTTCTTTATTTTATCGATGTTCATGTTTATTCTCCTTTAAAATATTTATCCAAGAGCAGCATCAAAACCCGCATTTTGAGCCTGTCTTAGTATTTTTTGCAAATGGTCTTCTTTTTGCTTTGTCTTTTTTATTGAACAAGAACGCCCCAACCATGAATATTTAGCGGCAGTAAGCATGTTATATGGGAGAAATGCTATAGATTTTAACTCATGTTTTTGTGCAAATTTTAAAATAGCATTTAAGTTCTCTTGTGTATCAGTTACATCTGGTATTAAAGGCACACGTAATTGAACATTATGCTTCCTTAACTTTATAAGATTCTCTAAAATAATTTTATTTGACACCCCTGTCCACTTACGATGAGCTTCATCATCCATTAGTTTCAAATCATATAAAATAAGATCTGTGTATGGGATAAGTTGCTCCAATACAGACCAATCGCAAAAACCACAGGTCTCAAGTGCTGTATGAATACCGGCAGATTTAGCCTGAATTAACAGGCTAAGAGCAAATTCCCTTTGCTGTGTTACTTCCCCTCCTGTTAGTGTTATGCCACCACCAGACGCGTCAAAATATTGTTTGAATCGTTCTGCCTGTTTAACTAATAACGAAGCTGGTACAGTATATCCTTTGATCTGAAGAGCATCTGCTGGACAGTTTTTAACACAATCACCGCAGGTCAAACAATGAGAGTAATCTATATCGTGCTTTTTGCCAGTTACCGTATGACAAGCATTGGGACACGCGTCTGCGCATAAACCGCAATGCAAACAGTGTTCTTTAAAAAAAACTAACTCTGGCTTTTTGTTAATAGATTCCGGGCTATGACACCAGCGGCATGACAGGGGACAGCCTTTAAAATAAACAGCCATACGAATCCCTGGTCCGTCATGAACAGCAAAGGTATCAACATCAAATATTAGCCCTTTACAATTGTGCTTGCTATCAACCATGTTATCCTCAAAAAAGTTAATTCTTAATCCGTGAAAGAATTTCCGGATTCTTAATTTTTCTTCTATATGCCAAATACATTCGTTTTCATAGAATTCTGATTATCCATGTTTTATAGTTTCTAAAATAGACCAATTCATTAAACGATTCTTTAATTTTTCTTCTATCTCGACATACTTTGGGTCGCCGGCAAGATTATGCATTTCATAAGGGTCATTTATCAAATTATATAATTCATTTTTGTCATAAGTATGATGTACATATTTCCACCCGTCTTTCTTAATCATTATTGCTCGACCTGCACAGGTATATTCTGTAAACCAGCACCAGCCCTCTTGCTCAGTTCGCATATTATTATAATCAGCATATTGCTCAAGAGGAATTGGTGAAGGCGGTTCAGTGCCTCTTCCTACTTCAGCAAATATCTCAGTTCGATGTTCAACGCGTTCACCAGAAAGCACTTCTTTGAACGATAAGCCTTGTATATCTGATGGAATCTCTAATCCCAGCAAATCAAGAATAGTAGGAGTAATGTCAACCATACTCACATTTGCTGTCCGGCGCTTTCCTTCCTCCATTCCCGGGATACGCAAGATAAGTGGAATACGCAACAATACTTCCTGAAAGCCACCGGTCTTTCCTACTAAGCCATAGCGACCTCCAAAGTCTCCGTGGTCTGATAAAAACAAAACGATTGTATCTTCCGCAATTTCGTTTTTTTGCAAAGAATCAATTATTTCCCCAACTTTATCATCTATAAAACTGATTTGACCATAATATGTAGCTAGAATTCGTTTACGTTCCAAATCAGTATATTTGTCATTGCCACAAGCCTGAGACTGCACAAAATATTTAAAAGGCTGCTTAGACCAGTCAATATCAACAGCTTCAAGGTCAGGTAGTTTTTCGGGGGGATACATGGAATAATATGGTTCACAAACTACATTTGGCCAATGAGGGCCTGGAAAGGAACAATACAGCATAAACGGCTGCTCTTTATTTTCCGAAATAAATTCAATTGCATCCTCGGCAATACGTGCCGTCGGACATTGCTCCGGCGGAAAAGGCATCGGACCATCTATCAAGCCTTCGCCTAAAACCGACTCCTTTAACCACCCATTCGACTTCTGAAATTCAGGGCGGGTTTCGGTACCGAGGTAATTGATTACTTGTTGGTCAGACTCCGTGATTCGTCCTGCTTGCTTGCCAAAATGATTGAACTCCTCACGAGTATCGATTAGTTGTTCAAAGCACTCTTTATCAAAGGTGTCATTTTTCCCTACCAGAGCAGTACGGTAGCCATCCTCTTTGAGAATTCGTAACAACGAAGATTGTTCCGGGTGCAGATAGTCTTTCTGGTCGAAGAAAACCGATCGCGTCCGATGGCTGTATTGACCTGTAAACAGGCTTACACGTGAAGGCACGCAAAGAGGTCCTGCGCAATGGGCATTCTCAAAAAGAACTCCATCATTCGCTAAAGCATCAATATTCGGTGTCTTTACAACTGCATTCCCCATACATGAAAGAGCGTCAAATCGTAATTCATCACTTATAATTATTAATACATTCGGTTTTTTCTTCATTACGCTTCCTTAAATTTTATTTTACTACTTAGTATGTATGCCATAAACTTAATCAATCACCTTTTTGTCCAGTATTGGCAAAGGTCATTCCGTCTTTGCTGAATTCTACATCATTATGATAAGTTCCGTATTCACTAATAATTGCGCCATTGTTACCAGCGCGTAAAAAGTGCCAGGATTCCGGATTTTGAAGTTTATAAACTTCACCAGCGTGACGTTTTGCAACAAACTTACACTTAAACCATGCTTCATTGTATCCCCAAGGAATCTCGTCTTTTAGAAGCTCATTTATGTGACGTTCATTTCCATCAGGCGATGTAAATTCGTTAAAAAACTCTACATCTCCATAACGGATGTGCCATGCTTCCATTTTTGGAGGGTATCCTTCAGGGCCTCCTAAATGACGATGTTCTGGTAAGGCCTGCCCTGGTAAAACAAAGATTTCATGACCAAGATAACCAAAATCCTGCTCTTTATACTTACCTTTATATTTTTGAGATCCTACTTGACCATATTTCCCTGCCTCATTGATCCAGAATACCCCTCCCATTCCTAGATCTGAAATTTTCCCCTGAAGGAAATCACATACCCAAAATTCATCTGTATTAAAAACTTCAGGAATTGGATAGTTAAATTTCTTCATCAATGATATATAGGCTTCTTTTACTCTATCTACCTTGAGAACTCCTTCATCATAAAAGCATTCATTTTTCATTTTAAACTCTCTCCTTAATTTGTGATTTCATACTATTCATAAAGCTCCCATGCATTTTCGTGCATTATCCGAGAGACAACAAACTGGGCTGTTTGTTTGCTGTATTCGCCTCTTGAAATTTTCTTTTCAAGAGTATTGGCAATTCCATTTCTAGCTTGTTGAGCATAACCGATTACCGGAAACAGACTAAGGGTGTCCGAGCCATAAGCAAGTATTTTGTTATTTGGCACAGCAGAAAGCCATTCATCAAGAATTCGTTCCATTTGGATAGGATTCATTGTCCACGCCCAACACATATCAATCCATACATTTGGGAAATGTTTGCCTATTGCACCCAGCAGTTCCGACCATGGCCAGCCTGCATGAAACAAATCAAACTTTAGCTTTGGATATTGCATGAATATCGGAATTAGCCTTTCTGGATTACCTTGTCGTATATCACTGTAAGTTCCGTTTAGATAACCAGTATGGATTTGAACTACAAGATTGCGTTCTAGGGCACAGCGCATATAGTGATGAAACAGATGATCGTGAAGAGGCTTTAAAGAACCCTTTTTACCTGACATGAGGTTTGAAAATGCTTTCTCCGCATCCGCAAGTGTAGGAACATCAAAATCCAGTGAGCGTCGATACGCGAGCCCAATCTTTAAAGCCCGCACATTGCCAGCTGAATTCCCGCGGTCAATCAGCTTTTCAACAGCCCTTTCAAGATCAGATAAACTTGTAATAGAGCAATTTAACTGTGCTTCGATATCATGAATCTCTTTGGGATTATCCACCACTTGAAGTTCTTCGAGACGTACGGCAAAACGGAAAAAATCCGGAAACTCTTCATGGTTCATCCGTAGTGTAATACTTAAGTCAGCAATAGGGACAATGTCATTGACACAACCAGTAATATTTGCCAATGAAAAAATTTCAGCATAGATTTCAGCATTAGTACGATTTGCAACAAATTCATGTAATTTCTGATTGATTAAAGCGATATTCTCTAGTGTATAATCAAGATTGAATAATTTCTTAACACCAAGTTCAACAGCCTGTCCATATCCAGTTGTTCTCACAAATTGCCAAAGTTGAAAAAACTTTTCGTCTGATAAGCAGTCAAACCCCTCAACGCCAGCCGCAACCATCATATCGATAGCTGCGTATTCCCTGAATTCACGATAATTTATGCTGCTCCAATCATGAGCGGAATATCCGTATTGATGATTATGAGTCTCAAAAAACGGTTCTTTCTGAATAAAATCTCTGATAGTTTCCAATTTTAAAAATCCTTATTTTATTAGAAATGTTACACCTAACTCTATTAAGCATAAACATACATCTATTTTGCAACTTTTCACCATGATTAACTTCTTTGTCCATATTTTTTAACACAATATTGATAATGCTCTACATTTTTTAACGGCGTTTTCCCATTCATACCACCGCATTGAAAAAAATAACCGGGTTCTTCTTTTACGACTTCAACTGTATCTTTAACCAATTTTTCAATCTGTTCGGGAGTTCCATTACTCACGACTGCGGATTGCATGCCGCCAGTAATGATTTTACCTGAAAACTTTTCCACCGTGGATTTCAGATCCGCATGTCCATCTATAGCAATACCATCGAATCCCAAAGTTGCAATATCGTCAAGTAGCGGAACCACATTTCCATCACAGACAAACAAAGCTTTTTTATTGGCTCCATGCAGTATTGAGAGCAATTCACTATAATGCTTATAAATATGTTCCCGATACCAGTTTGGACTGTACATTGGACCATTGGCATTACACAGATCATCATGGCAGCCGATGAGCTTCAAGTCATCTACTGCCGCCAATGCGGTAAAATCCCGCTTTGAAATCTCAAGGAATTGTTCAAGAATTTCCTGAAAACGTTTCTCATCTGTCATGGATGCCAGCATAAAATTTTCCCAGCCGAAAATCTCAACCGGCCACATAAACAGTGTATGGTAGTACCACCCCATCATCAGGCAATCATCACCGAGTAAAGTCTGTTTTTCTCTGTAATAATTCTGAAAAAAACTGATTCTATCTTCCAAGCTAAATGAATCATGCTCCAAAGGGTTGAATTTCAGGACGTCTTCTGGGGATTCAAAAGCGTATCCATTCATTGCCATAGTGGGTGCCATTCCCCAGAAAGAGGCTGAACATTTCATGCCCAAGTTATCATACATAGATTGATAAGCACGTTTCGTCTCTTT
>JAHOYW010000271.1 GCA_019038735.1 Victivallales bacterium
GATATGCACAAGGTCAAGACTTGTATTAACAATTTTGCATATTTCTACTTTTTCTCGCAAACTTCATATATACTGAAATCATTGGCACCGGAAGAATATATTTCTTTAGCACCAAAAAACAAGAAAAAAAACTTTGAACATAATGCTTGTGTTTTTATATTTTCCGCATTATTGTAGGGATATTGGCATTGGAGGATGCCTCGACGTCTGCCGGAAGAATATAAGTCACCTCTACTGATATATGAGTTTAAACCTCTTTTTCAGCCTGTAGTCGCAGACGTCAGGTAAACTAAACGAAAAGGAGGCAAAATGACCAAGTCATTAGCGCCGAAACCGTCCGTCAAGTTTTTAAAACTTGAAGCCAAATCAATCCTCAAAGCACACAGAAACGCAGATTCATCCTGCTGTGATATTTTGAGAAATCTCCACCAATTCAAGGATAAACCGGATAAGGAAATCTTTGATTCGCAAACATCCTTACAGGAAGTCCAATTCGCACTTGCCATGGAATACAACTTTAAAAGCTGGGTAGAACTAAAAGAATATGTTTCATCAGCAAAAAGAAAAGTTACAAAGATAGAAAACCTAGCCATGAAACCATTTAGTACAACCCTTATGGGAACATTGAATGGAGTTGCTGATTATTTTGATATTCCTATTTCAGAGCCAATGTTATATGGTCTTTCCGGGCATGCGTTTTTAGTAAATATTCATAAGCAAATATGCCCAAGCAGTCCCTATTGTTGGGACAAGTCAAGATTTAATCTTTTACTTGAAAATATTGGTATTAAGATTACAGATTTAGGTTTCTATTCGCGTGAAAGCAGTTTAGAAGAGAGAAATAAGCTTGAAAATATACTTTGTAAAGCTCTTGATGCTGGAATTCCGTGTTCTCTCTGCAATATGGAGAATCAACTTATAAAAGCTTATGATGAAAGGGGATTTTTTGTTGTACAACCTTGGGAGCGTCCTTGTGTGGATGCCACACCGTCAAAACTGTCCTTTGGTACTTGGAAAGAGTTTAAAGAAGAAATTCATGTTAGTTTTTATACTTTTAAAAAAGTTACTTCAGTTGATCGAACTGTCGCGATACTTGATAGTTTGGATTATGCAATCGACCTGCATGCTAAATCATCCGAATTTAGTTGGGAAGCTTATGGTATTGGGCCGGAAGCATACACAAATTGGATTAGTGCGGCGGAAGAATACGGTTCAACTCACGGAAACTGGTGGAACGCAACCGTGTGGAGTGAATGCAGAAGTATGGCCGCTAAATATTTTGCAGAAATAGGAAAAGAGTATAAACAGGTCTTAAATCCAGCGGCTGATTTGGAAAAATTATATACAGAAGTTGCAAACAATCTGAAAGCTGTAAGCAATAAGGAAATGCCTCCGGCAGATAAAATTTCTTTGTTAAAAGAAACTAAGAAAAAAGAAGCCGAGGCAATAAAAAGGATTAAGTCTTTTCGTGCATTACTACACAAAGTATTCACGCAATAATAATAATATTAGCATTCATTATATTTGAACGTCCTCATCAAAAAAATATTTATAAGAGATTGCTATTGTCGTAAAAACGGCTAGATTAAATTCCGGTTATGTAAGATAAAAAAATATTTTTTTAAGGTGACTATATGAAAAAAACCGGATTTGACAATGAGAAGTATTTACAGGAACAGTCTCAAGCGATTTTAGAACGCGCCGCGCAATTCGATAATAAACTGTATTTGGAATTTGGCGGAAAGTTGATGTTTGATTATCACGCCGCGCGGATTCTCCCCGGCTTCGACCCCAATGTAAAAATTAAACTTCTGCAAAAACTCAAAGATAATATTGATATTATTATTTGTATTTATGCCGGCGATATAGCACGCAAAAAAATTCGTGCGGATTTCGGTGTCAGCTATGATGCCGATACTATGCGTTTAATCGATGACCTGCGTGGGTACGGGTTAAACGTCAAAGCGGTTATTGTTACCCGCTATGAAGATCAGCCCATTGTCAATGGTTTTATTAATAAACTCAAACGAAGAGATATTGATGTTTATACTCATCGTGCTATCAAGGGCTATCCGACTGACTTGGATATGATTATCAGTGATGACGGCTACGGAGCAAATGCTCACATAAAAACTGATAAACCGATTGTGATTGTAACAGGTCCAGGTCCAGGCAGCGGAAAAATGGCGACTTGTCTGTCACAGGTATATCATGAACATCAAAATGGAGTTTCAGCCGGATACGCTAAATTTGAAACTTTCCCGATTTGGAGTATTCCCCTTAAACACCCGGTCAATATCGCATACGAAGCCGCTACCGCGGATCTCGGTGATTACAATCAAGTCGATCCTTTCCACTTGGAAGCTTACGGCGAAACCACTATCAATTATAACCGCGATGTTGAAATTTTCCCGGTTGTCAAACGTATTGTCGCAAAAATAATGGATAACAGTCGGATTTATCAATCTCCGACAGATATGGGTGTAAACCGTGCCGGATTCGCGATCGTCGATGACGAAGCTGTCTGTAAAGCTTCTGTCCAAGAAATTATCCGCCGTTATTTCCGCTATAAATGTGAATACGCATTAGGCTTGACTGAACAAATCACCGTTGATCGCGTCAAGCTTTTGATGGATGATCTTGAAGTAGGTGAAGAAGACCGTAAAATAGTGTCTCCTGCCCGTAAAGCTGCTTATGCCGCCGAAAAACAAGAAGACAAAGGGAATGATGGTTTATATTGCGGCGCGGCTCTGGAATTGCCGGACGGCTCGATTATCAGCGGGAAAAATTCACCCTTAATGCACGCGTCTTCAAGTTGTATTCTTAATGCAGTCAAACAACTAGCGAAACTGCCGGATGATTTAATGTTGATTTCCCCGGAAGTTCTTGAAGCAGTCAGTACACTCAAGAGAGATATTCAAAACAGTCGTCGTTTAAGCTTGGATATGGAAGAAATGATGATTGCCTTGAGCGTAAGTACATTAAGCAATCCGGCAGTCAAACTGGCAATAGAAAAACTGCGTGATTTGCGTGGATGCGAAATGCATGTTACTCACATGCCGACACCTGGAGACGAAGCCGGCTTGCGAAAACTTGGCATAAATCTGACTTGTGACGCAAACTTCTCAAGTAAAAATCTATTTATTGATTAACCGCCTGCCCTGCCGAATACTTTGCGTGAGTTTATCTCTTGTTGACGTTTGAAGTCTTTGTCAAGGCTGTCCATATATGATTTTTCATATTTATTGAGCCCGAGAGTACTGCCGTCAGGGAGAGTTTCCGGTTCGTATGCTTTCGCTTTCGGCTTACTGACCCGTCTGCTCCTTCTGGTTTTTCTGACTGGGGTATTTAAATCTTTCCATACGGCACAGCCGCTGGCAAGAAAAACTATCGCGCTGAGACAAAATATAAGCATGCTGGTCTTTTTCATTTTTTAGCTCCGAGTGCTGTTTAGAGTTATTCTACATAGCTCAATATCTCACAAAAAAGTGTATTTTACAAAATAAATAGATTTTTTTCTTCAATAAAATTGCAAAACCAGTCTAGACAGTATATAAAAATAGAGAAATAACAATCAAGGTGCATGATGAAAAAAATTGTAAAGGTTTTAAAACATATATTAATAGCTTTTGTTTTAATCAGCATCGGTTTTGCTTTGGGTAAGCATAGTGTTTCCAAAAAAATAATGCAGGAAAAGGACACGAATAAAATATCTCTAGTGAGAGTCTATTACATACATGGAACTCTTCGCTGCGCAACTTGCAACAGTATCCAGAAAATGACTGAAGCATTGCTAAAAAAACAATTCGCAAAAGAAATGGCTGATGGGAAAATTGAATTTTCTCAGGTCAATTTCCAGGAAAATGATGCTCTGGCAAAACGTTTTAACGTACTTTCCAGCTCTGTCATCGTTGCTAAAATACAAGCAGGCAAAATCCTTGAGCATCAAACCCTTAATAAAGTCTGGGAATTATTCCAGAAACCTGCTGAATTCAACGCTTACCTGAGTAAAGCCATAGAGCGTTATCTGCCACCGCAAGGAGAAGACAAATGACCTGGCTGGTAATTTTTAGCGCATTGTGGCTCGGAATACTGACCGCGATTAGCCCATGTCCTTTGGCGAGCAATATTGCCGCGATTTCCTTCATAGGACGACAAATTGGCAATAAACGTGGCGTTATTTTTTCCGGTATATTATACACTCTCGGACGCACCCTGACTTATATGCTTCTTGGAGCCGGGATTGTCGCCGGTCTGATGGCCAGCGGTGAAGTGTCACGTTTTCTGCAGCAATATCTTAATGAAGCACTTGGACCGATTTTGATTCTTCTTGGAATGATTCTTCTCGGTATGATCGGGAAAAAGCTTTCCCTGAATCTTTTTGCTGATGGAATTCAAAAGAAAGTGGAGAAAAATGGAATATATTTTGCTTTGCCGCTTGGCGTGCTTTTTGCTTTGTCCTTTTGTCCAATATCAGCCGCTTTGTTTTTTGGGGCATTGATTCCTTTGGCACTTAAGCATTCAAGCTTATATATATTGCCTTCAATTTACGGAATAGGAACAGCCTTGCCGGTAATATTTTTCGCGTTCCTAATTGCCTTCGGCGGCGAATACCTTGCTAAAGCATTTAATTGCCTGACTAAAACAGAAATATGGCTTCGGCGCATCACCGGCATACTTTTCATTCTTGTTGGAATATATTATTCCCTGAACTACATCTACGGCATAAACTTTTTGTAGATAATTTTAAAATACACAAAAATGCAAACGATTACTTCACAACACAATATGAGTCCTCTTTTTAGACAAAAGCAATTTAAAAGCTTGTTTTTACTGAAAAGCTGTAGTATTTATTATTTGACTTAAAGCAAAAATTAACTTAATTAACAGGGTATCATGCAAAAGATACAAATGAACAATTGGAAATGGCTTATCAAAGATACTACTTTGCTGTGCGGCTGGTTTGAGCGGTGGGAGGATTTTTCTCGTAATTCACTTGTTAAGCAAAATCCTGTCCGGATAGTTTTCAAGGTTGAAGATCGTTTTTATGTTAAAGTTGAGCAGCCTGTTGATTTCTGGCGCAAACTGCGTAATTTTTTTTCTCCTAAAGCCGCGAAAGAATTTTCAACAGGTTGCGCTCTTGAAGCCGCCGGAGTTCCGGTAGTAAAACATTTAGGCTGGGCAAGGCGCGGCTCTTCAAATATGCTTCTAACCAAAGCAGTACTGGAATCCTGCTCGGTTCATGAATACTGGTATAATGAAATTATTTACGGCAGTGCTTCGAAAAAAAACTTTCTGGAGAACTTTGCCGGATTCTTAAAATTATTCTTTAAGTCAGGCTTCTATCACCCTGACTTCCATATCGGCAATATTCTGTATTCACCAGCAACAGAAAGCTTTGCACTGGTGGATGTTTACGGCGTTTATCGTCCCAATAAATTATCAGAGCGGCAAATAAACCGGCACAAGCGGATATTTCTGGAATTATATCGCGGCTTGAGCGATTCTGAGGCAGTAGATTTTTTAATGAAAGTCAGAAATGAGTTGACTTTAGAGGAAGCCGGAGAATTTTGGAGAGCGGGTCTGATTGCAAAAGCTGCTCGAATTCAAAAGGACTGGTCCAAACGACGCTCTCAGATAGAAAATTATTATTCTAAATTTGTAAAAGTTTCAGAGCTGTCCGGCAAAAAATTTATTGTGCGCAAAATATTCGGATCAACACCGGCAGTAAGTTTAAATACAATCCCCGATTGCCTGAACGAAAATTATTTTAACATAATGCGTTTACCACACGGCGAAGCTGAAGCTTTATGGTTGGAATCTTTTCGACTGGAACTACTTGGAGTAGATCATCTGCGTGCCCTTGTTTTTGAGAAACCCGACACACTTTATCTCGAAAAAGCAGTTTTCGGCAGCACAAAAGCTCCCAAGGACAAAATTGAAGAATTCATTACCCGCGCAAAAACAGCAGGCGTGGAAATCAATGGTAAATCTTTACTGCAACTCCCAGGAAATCGAATTGTCAGGGGTAAAATATAAGTACTGATTTATCTAATCAAAAAACTTGTTTTTTAAAAAAAATGTAGTATTTGTTAGGCTATTAACGAATTCAAAATTATAAGCAAAGGAAAATCATGAAAATAATGTTTGTTGCCTATCTTGATGGCTGGATGGGAATTCATATCAAACAGTTTGCCACTGGCTTTATAAATTTTGGACATGAGATTAAAATGCTTAATTATAAACAAATGGAACGTGGTTTAAATCCATTTGCCAAATCAAAAAATGCCAAACATACTTTTCGGCACCGCGCACTCGAAAAAGAAGTAAAAGCTTTTAGACCGGATCTTATAATTTTTGTTGTCGCTCATTTGAAATTTGATTTTGCTTATATAAAAAGTTTTTTCAAAGGTTCAATAGCTGTTTATGATATGGATGGACCTGGCTGGAAATGCTATGATTCGCTTGACTGGATAAAAAATATAGATCTATTGTTGACGGTCTCGCGGGTCAGTCAGGATTTTTTACGCGAAAAAGAAATTTCCGCTGAGTACCTACCGCATGGTGTTGACCTAAACTATGCGAAGCCGCTGACACTTTCCAGCAAAGAAAAAGATTTTTATGGAGCTCCTCTGACTTTTGTGGGGAGACCCACTGCCAGAAGAATCCGCATATTCAACAATGTTGCGGATCAAGGTCTGGTTTTATGGGGACGCCGCTGGTCTCGCTCCAAAGAATGTCCGGTAGATGCTCTGCGAAAAGCGACTCGTTCATCCAAAGATATTATCGGGGATAATGTGATTAAAATATATTCGAGCTCTGATATAATGTTGAATATTCTCAGAGAGCCTCTGGATGATCCACCGACAATTATGAGTTTACAGGTTTTTCTAGTTCCCGCAACCGCAACTTGTTTGTTGACGGAGTGGGTGGAAGAGCTTGAAGAAGCTTTTGAGCCAGGCAAAGAACTTTTGGTATTCAAGACAGAAGAGGAATTCAAAGAACTGGCAATCAAATATTCCGCCGACAAAAAACAACTCATGAAAATCGGGGAAAACGGCAGGAAAAGATGTTTAAGCGACCACACTCACGAGAAACGTGTGGCGCAACTTTTAGATTTTATCAGTTAATTTACTCAACATTTTACCGAAAGCCTCAAATGCCCTTTCCGGAGAAATGCCGTTCATGCAAATATTATCATTAGGACAGTTCGCGAAAAAACCACATTCAGCACAATCCAATGTCTTATCATAAAATAGCCGGGTCTGCCCGGAATAAGCACTTACTTTTGGAGCCATGCTCTTCGGGATGATTACCAAACACTGCGTATCATAGACAGCGGCGGAATGCATCAAGGCTCCTTCGGTGGTAATAACGGCAGCGGCGTTTTTAACAAAGTGAAGGCTTTCTCTGAATGATGTTTTACCTGAAAGATCAATCACTTTATCAAAATGCTCTTGTCCAGGTGAAATCTGAATAATTTTAAAATCAGGATAATCCCTTTGAAGCATTAGTATCAGCTTTTTCCAGTACTCAAGACTCCATTGCTTAGTAGATTTTTCCAGCAAGACACTAGTTTCGATTATTATATATGATTTGGGGGCGATGTTGTTTTCCTGCAAAATAACATTAACTTTATCTTCTTCAGCCTGAGTCAGGAATACTTTTGGCTTTACTGAATAAGCTTTTACATTTATCAGTTCACAAAAAGCCTCAACTGCATGCAGATGTTTATTCCTCAAAATAAACTTATATTTCTTTCCAGGCAATGGACTCATATAAGCTTGTGTAAAGCGGCGTAATGGGAAATAAACATAATCGTTATCACCTTTAATTAAGCGGAGAAGTTTACGCAGAAAAAATCTAGTTCTTGACTCAATCAGGATTTCCGCGACATCAGGGTTATTATACAGAACTTCAATTTTCGCATAGTTCTTTTTTTGTACTTTTCCCCTCTTGGAAGTTAGATAGTAAAAAGAAATTTTCTTTTTGTCTTTACTGGCATTGGCAGCAAGTGCCGTCAACATTATATAATCACCAAAACCCATAAAATAATCCCATTACTCATTCCATTGTACTTTTATCTAAATTTTACTTAAAATAAGCTTATTTCCATAAAAAACAATTAAATAATATCAGAATTCTCAAAATAATTAAAAATTATTTTTTCATAAAAAAAATCTATTTGACATGACATAAGCGGCAAGGCGGTTTATATTAAGGTGCTTTAAGTTTATAATTAAATTGAAAAATCCTATGTTTAAGTAATATGAGCAAAAAACACGAAAACGAATTCAAAAGACAAAGCTACTTCAGGCTACTAAGCTATACTAAACCTTATTGGCTCCGCATGACCCTTGGTGTT